>CAXEWB010000299.1:0-9226 GCA_963999835.1 uncultured Cellvibrionales bacterium
AATTGAGCATGCAGGGCCGAGCCTATCACGTTGCTGTGGTCATCATTCATATGCACAATCATAGCTTGCTCATTGTTTTTCCACTTTGGTATCGCTGTTGTCCAATGCTCAGTATCTAACCATGCGATTCGTCCAAAACCACCAATCCATCGTGCTTTAATTATCTTGAGTTTATATAAATTAAATCCGTGGATACGGGAATACTGCTTGCTTTCTGGTAAAAAAGTAAAGAACCGATTTTGACAGTCCTGCACATCAGCGTCATCAACTGGATTAATATCGCCGATAAGACTTAACCGCGCACTATTTTGCCTGTCACCTTGATCGGTCACTTCAAATAGGGTGACACAAGCTCGTGAATCATTAATGAAATTTTTGGTGTGTTCAGCAATATCACTCGCATAGATTAATAGTTCTCGATTGAGGCCAGATACAAAGGTAATAAAGCTACCAAACGGATAGTTGTCGGTATCTCTTGTGATCGTGGATAGCACAGCTGTATCGCTTGATCTAAACAGTCCCACGGCGTTTTGTTCGTAGTTATTTTGTTTCATTTTTAGTAATAGGTTACAGTTAATGGGTTGTGTTTGACGGTGATGGGAATCCCATACACATCTGATAGTGAAGCTTGGTTTAACACTTCCTTTGGTGTTCCCTGAGCGATCAGTTTGCCCTGATTAAGCAGGGCTACATTGTCGGCAAACCTGGCAGCCAAATTTAAGTCGTGCAACACCATCAGTGCTCCAATACCGTTTTCAGCTTTTTGCCGAATAATCTGCAGCATTCTAATTTCATGGGTTATATCTAAATTTGCCAGTGGTTCGTCGAGTAACAGATAGCGATTTTGATTAGTGCCTTCAGGCAACCACAGTTGCAAAAGTGCCCGTGCAAAGTGGACACGCTTTTGTTCGCCACCAGATAATGTGTTGTATGTGCGATCTAACAGGTGGACGATGTCACATTGTTGGGCAATCTTGTCTAGCGTTTTTTGAAAATCATTTTCATAGCGATTATGGTTATAATATAACCAACCCATCTTAACTATTTCGGTGACTGAAAAGTTAAAGGCTATTGCCTGTGCCTGTGACATAACACTGCGGGTTAATGCACGTTGATTGATATCGAGCCTATCGATGTTTTTGTAATCGTACTCAATATAGCCACTCGTGGGTTTATTATCGCCTGCCAATACACTCAACAATGTTGACTTGCCCGCGCCATTGGGGCCGATAACAGCTAATACTTTGCCTGGGACGATATCAATTGAAATGTCCTCAATTAATGTTTTTTTACCGCGACGAAGAGTCACCTTTTGGGCGCTAATGCTCATTTTTATTCATTCTGAAGATTAACCACAAAAAGAAAGGCGAGCCAATAGCACTGGTTATAAGTCCTATGGGTAGTTCCGCCGGCTGGATAAGTATGCGTGCCAATAAATCAGCACAGATCATTAGGGACGCTCCAAGTGCAGCAGAGGCAGGCAGCAGATAATTGTGATTGACACCGCCAATAAGACGCACCAAGTGGGGCACCACCAATCCAACGAAGCCGATTATCCCTGAAACAGAAACGCTTGCACCCACAGCAGCAGCTGAGGAGACAATAATGCGGTATTTGAGTTGCTTTACATCTACGCCTAAACGATACGCTTCGATTTCGCCCAATTGGATTAGATCAAGTTTGCGATAAGTAGGCACCATATAGAGCATGGCAAGCACAACAATGCAGGTCGCGGGGGCCAGCAGCGACCAGTTTGCCCCACCAAAGCTACCCATAGTCCAGAAAGTCAATGTACGCAGTTCTGCGTCTGAACTGATATAAGTGAGTATGCCAATGCAGACACCAGCTATAGCATTGATGGCAATACCCACTAATAGCATATAACCAACACCCTGGTAGCTAAACCCCATAGTTGATAGATAAAGCAGCATAATCACTAGGGTGGCTCCGGCCATGCCTGCAGCAGGCAATAAAAACGCACCGAAGGTAGATTGAAAAATAAGCTCAGAGCCAACCACAATGGTCAGGGCTGCGCCTAGGGCTGCACCTGCTGAGACACCGATTAAACCCGGATCCGCCAAGGGGTTCCTAAACAAACCCTGAAGGGCTGCGCCACACACACCCAAACTAGCACCGACCAGCCCCGAAAGAATCACACGGGGCAGACGTATTTCAATAAATACCGTCTTCTGTAGCGGCGTTGAGCTACCTTGCACAAGGCTGAAAAGAGGCAAATCAAAGCTGCCATTAGCACAGGCAAATAAAAAACTTGCCACACTTAAACAAACCAGAACCATCATAATAGTCCTTTGGCGTAACTGTTTTTGAGTAGAGATAGTCTTAGGCGCCATACTAGTCTGTAAAAATCATCTCAGCTAAAGACAATGCACTGTCAACGGTTCTGGGACCAAAACCCAACATAGCCATTCCATCCATGGCGATGACCCTGTTTTTTTGGACAGCTGGGGTAAGGCGCAACGCAGGATGCTTTTTAACTGCATCCAAGCCACCAAAGCTACTCACTCCGCGTTGTGAAATTAATATCACATCGGGTGCGGCGGCTATGATAGCTTCTGTACTGGCCGGCTTCCAACCTCTGAATGACGACATGCTATTAGTTACACCTATCATTTTAATTAGTCCATGCGCAGAGGTCTCTGTTCCTGCCACTAAGGGTGAGCCCGATTGCAGACTAAGGATAAATAATGCTTTCTCAGCTAATCGCGGTTTCTTTATCCGTTGCTCTAGCTGTTTAATGGTGGGAAGTAACTCTTCCTGAATATAACGATTGGCAATATCCCCTTTAGATAGAATGCTGGCCACACAATTAATTTTATCTATAACCCCTTGGCTTGAGTGCTGTTCCTCTACTACTTCAATATCCACTCCTGTAGCACCAATCTGCTCTAGTACTGCAGGTGGCCCCATATCGTCCTCACCGATAATAAGTGTGGGGTTGAGAGAAAGCACGCCTTCAGCAGACAAATTTCGAACATAGCCAATTGATGGATGATTTTTTGTTTGGACTGGGAAGTTCGATGTGGTATCCACGGCAATGATTTGGTTTTCAGCGCCTAGGGCGTAGAGGATTTCAGTGATAGATCCACCGGCGACGGTTATGCGAGATGTGTCTTTAGCAGGACTGCAATCAGCGGCGAATGAGTCTACTGACAGCAATATCAATATGACAATAAGAAATTTCATAGATGAATTATATTGCATTTTTCACAAATGTAAATGATAATGATTCGCATTCAATACATATTTTTAGTAATCAATGTAACTACTCGGAGAAACTATCGTTATGTTTAGTAACCAATGTAATAAGATGAATACGACGTCTAATAGATTTGCTGTAACAATTGCCCTATTAGCTGTGGGTATCGGAAGTCTAAGTGTTCAAGCAGAGCCAGTGCAGTCTGATGATATAGAAGAAGTGGTAGTCATTTCTTCGCGCTATCCTGTTGCACTCAGTGAAGTTGTTGGGTCCGTCGCAGCAGTTTCCGGCGATGATATAGAAACGCGGATGGTCAGCGATGTCGCGCGTCTTCTTGATACGACTGTTGGCGTCTCGGTCAACCGCCGACAGGCCTATGGTAGAACTGTCAATGAGGGCATCTCGATTCGCGGTCTAGGGGGTAAACGGGTTAATATTTTGTTGGACGGTGTTCGGGTTGCAGACGCCTACACTGGTTACGGTCGTGACTTGGTCGAAATGGATTTGCTCAAGCGAGTTGAGATTTTGAAAGGGCCAAGTTCTGCACTCTATGGCTCGGATGGGCTGGCGGGTGCCATATCTTATATTACCAAAGATCCACAGGATCTCGCTCAAGTGGGTAATCCTTATTTATCCACCGCTGCACAGTACGATTCTGCCACCAATCAACAAAAGTGGTCTGTATTGGGTGCAATGGCTGGTCAAAATTTGGATGGTCTCATTCAAGTGACTCAGCGCAGTCTAAATGAAATGGAGCTGCACGATGATTCGACATTGTTGCCAAATCCACTTGATGGAGAACAGCAGAGTTTCTTTAGTAAGTTAAGCTACGATGTTAGCGACACCTCTAGTTTAACCTTTACCGCTGATATTCAGCGCTGGAATGGTGACTGGGATCTACAAACTGATGTGGCGATGAGCTTTCGTCCGCCAGTTGTCAATACGTCAGAATCCCTAGGTAAGGACGAAGGAAGCCGCGACCGCTTCTCGCTTGATTACAGTTTTGTCAATGATTCTCTGTGGTTCGATGAGGGCAAGATAAGTGTCTATAGGCAGAGTACTGAGCAAGATCAAATTACTACTAAGCAGAAGCAGACATTTGCTAATGGTCTTGAGTCTGGGCCAACCAAGCTCGCGGAGGAATATACTAACTTTCAATTTGATCAGTCCATTGCTGGCCTTTCTGTGGAACTGTTTAAAGCACTTGAGACCGAGGGTGGGCAACGGCATCAAATTGTCTATGGTATAGATTATGAAGTCATTGATGTGGAACGTCCTCGGGAAAAGGTCGAGACTAATCTGATGACTGGAGCGGCAACAACTGAATTTTCGGGCGATATCTATCCCAATAAGACTTTCCCTGACACTGAAACTAAGCGCACGGGCCTATTTATCAATGATCGTATTCAGTTGACCGATAAAGCTACATTGGTTTTAGGAATGCGCTATGACGGCTATGAGCTAACACCCCAACCAGATGCTTTGTATAACAGCAGTAATGTGGCAGGTAATGACCTTGCATTCATTGATGATGGTGCGTTCTCTTCCAAATTCGGATTCATGTACGATTTAACTAACCAAGTATCTGTTTTTGCTCAATATGCAGAGGGTTTTAGAAGTCCAGATTACGAGAGTGCTAACTTAACTTTTACCAATTTTGCTCACTACTACAGTGTGGCTCCGAACCCAAACTTGAAGTCTGAGGAGAGTGAAGGTTTTGAAATAGGTGCCAGAGGTAACAGTAATGATTTAAGTTGGTCAGTTGCTCTCTATGAGACAGATTACAAAAATTTCATCAGTACTGCGATTACTGGATCAACACCTGCAGGCATTACCATTTATCAGTATCAAAACTTGGATAAAGCAACCATTAGGGGCGCTGAAGGCTCTGTCGCGAAATACTTTTCTGACAATCTGAAGGCGGAACTTTCCTTTAACCGAACCTATGGAACCACAAATGACGAAACGATGACGTCTATTGATCCTGCAGAGGCATTACTCTCAGTTACATGGACCTCGGATAATGGCCGTATAAATATCAAAGGTGTGACTTCAATGACTGCTAGCGGTCCTGACAACCTAGAACCCAGCTGTGGGCGCTCAGGATGTAATGATGCGTTAGAGCTTCCCGGAAGAGTTGTCTACGATGTTTACGCAGGTTATAAAATCAATGACAAGCTCTCAACTAAAATCGCAATAAGAAACCTTACTGATGTTGAATATTGGGAATGGGACTCAGTTAATGGTAAAACTGCAAATGACTCAAACCTTGATCTGTTATTAGAGTCTGGCCGACAAGTACTTGCAGAGTTAAGATATATCTTTTAGATCAAAGTAATACGCAAAAAAAAGAGCTGCTCCTTGGAGTGGCTCTTTTTATGTCTGTTTTAAGTCGTTAGGTATGGTTACGCGTTAGCTGTTCCTGAAGAACTCAGACTTGAAACCAATTCCATAGAGTCCCATCAAGACCATAGCTTCTCAATTTGCCAATTCACGGCTCTAGGGGCCGTAAAATTAATCTCTGAATTTTGGTCAAAATAAGCCATTTCAGTTAAAGCCAGGTTATCTCTGGCTATCCTGATAGCATGAGGAATAGATATAACACCTTCGCGACCTAGGGTAACGGTTACTGGCTTATTGATGCCACGTTGCTTGGCCTTGACGACCCACTTGTTGCCAGTGGTTCGTATACGCTGATAAAGTCCTTTTAATTGGCTGTCCGGAATGAACATACTGTGCACCCCAGATAGCCCATTAGTAGCCCATTAGTAGCCCATTAGTATCACCAATAGAAAAAGGAAAACGACAACATTTTGGTAAGTGATTGATTTTAAATGGTGCCCGGGGCCGGACTTGAACCGGCACGGTGTTGCCACCGAGGGATTTTAAGTCCCTTGCGTCTACCAATTTCGCCACCCGGGCATATCGAGTGGGCTTTTAACTAATAATAATATTCTAGCTTACCAGCCCTTCGGACTGGCCCTTGCGGTCGCCTTCGGCGACACTTGAGCATACTGCTCATCGTCTACCAATTTCGCCACCCGGGCATATCGAGTGGGCTTTTTTTGCGCTCAGATACTGTTTACACAGCAACCCCGAAGGGAGCGGCAGTATACATGATGAACCTATTAAATGGGAGTATCTACTCGAGCTAACAGCGCTAAAATTTTTGCTGACCTTGCTGTAAATACTTCCCCTTAATCGAGCAACAGAGTTTGCTTAACTATTTGTTGTCGACTTGTATATCCATCGGCACTGTAGCGCAACACCGACAATATAGGCCAACAAAAAAGCAATATAGAACTGCATTAATATGGGGTGCTCTAGGCTATCTATAAAAGGATCACCTACTGGCAGACGTCGCAAGCCATCGGTAATGGCAGGAATCATATGGAACAAAAAGGTAGCTGAGTAACTGGCGGCCTGCAAATAGGGAGAAAAGCCCTTCATTATGTTAGTCCGTTCAAACACAGCCCCCTGAGCAACTGCAATCAGGGTAAACACTCCCAAAAGGTGCGCTATATTAAATCCACCATGCTGGTAAATAGCCAAGGATGAAGCGACTGTCAAAACGGTCAATATGATGTACAGAAGCCCTGACCTAGTTGCCAAACTAATCACTTTATGAGAAAAAAGCGATTTGGCCCCGACAACAATGGCAAGAATTCCGCAGACTGTGTGGAACCAGCCCAAAGGTATGATTTCTGGCATATTTAGCCCTCTTTTATGCTTATTTTTATTTAAGTTTGACTTATTGGATGCAAGCACAGACAACTTCCACCCAATAAGTTACTCCTTAAAAAGATTCGGCATGCAACCATTAAAGCAATATCGCATTGAACCTGTTCCCTATTCTATCATTAGTATATTTAGAACACTAAATTTGTAGACACGAGGGACAGAAAATAATTGACAAGATTATATTCACATGCGAGTTGAAGATGAAGCGTTTGTGGAATCCCTAAGATCACTGCAAACTGACAAGATTTGATTGAGTTGTGTGAGGGTTAAATCACTGTTTACCGACAGACGAAGCAGAGAGCGATTTTTAGGTGTAGCTGGCGTACAAAATACTGAACCAAAAATACCTCTAGCCTCTAATACGTCACGGATTTGCTCTGTTGCTTCCTCCTTGCCTCCCTCCAAAGATACAATCTGAGACATGCTAGCTATAGGGTAACCTAGACTAGTTAAACCATCCTTTAGATAGGCAGCATTTCTACGAAGTTTTTCTCTCTTTTCATCACTATTTAAAATTAACTCTAATGTAGCCTGCAGGCCAGCGATCTCATAAGGAAGAAGCGTTGAGCTAAAAATCGTAGGATGAGCAACATATGGAAAGCACTTACCAATGTTTTTTGAACAAAATATTATTCCCGCCCGTGCTGCGAAAGTCTTTGCAAGACTTGCGGTAATAAAATGAACTTGATCAGATAACCCAAATTTGGCAACCAAACCAGCTCCTTTGGGTCCATGAGTGCCTAATGAATGCGACTCATCAACCACTAGGGCACACCCATAGCGAGTCGCCAAATCTGCCACATCAACAAGGGGACAAGCATCACCGATAGTACTATAGATTGAATCTACAACAATAATGCCCCTACCATGTTTTATTATTAAGTTTTCCAGTGAATTCATGTTGTTGTGCTTGAAGGGTAAAGCATTAGCACCACTACTTTTAATACCTTCCTACAGAGACATATGAGCTAGGTAATCAATATAAACATTGGTATCCTTACCTGCTATCACCTGCATCAAACCCATATTTGCGGCCCATCCAGATTAAGATAATATGGCCTTTTCATAACCCACATAGTTAGCTATAGCCATTTCAAAATGGCTTTTTGATGAATCTTCATGCAGAAAAACTGCCGACATAACCGTCTCTTGTGCTAAGTCACTCAAGCTAGCGACTTGCGCTTTCACAATGCCATGATGTTTTGAAAGGCAAAGATAGTCGTTACTTTGCAACATAATTGCCCCCTTACTGGGAGCTATCCCTGTTACCAAATGTTTGCCATTTTTAGTATAGGAAAATAGATCCCGTTCATATGCTTCAATTTTTTGTCGAATAAAACTGGGTAAGGTATTTTTATTGAGCAGTTTTTTTGCGAGCAGTTAACTTTCAATGCTCTATACTCATTATTTGAGTTGTGCGAAACAATTGTTAGATCTGACATGGACTAGTCCTCTGTTTGTTAAGGGGTTCTGGCCCACGGCAGTTACAGCAAAGACGCCTTTTGCATCATAGCTGACTGTAAAAAAAGAAATGATTTCAGGTAGAGCTGTGACCAAAAATACGAGGGCCTGAAATAATTTTATGTTTCACATTAGTGGCCTGAATAAAAATTGAGGGCTATCTATCTATGAGTGATTTTAAAAAGCGATTTATCAGTGTTTTGGATTATGCGGAAACCAATTTATTTTTGATTGGTCTATTAGGATTATTGGGTTTCCCCTTGTATTTTTACATATGGAGCTATTGGTTCCCACAGCCCTATGAAAATCTCGGACTGCGGTTATCTTGCGCCATGCTTTTTGTGCCATGGCTATTTTACAAAGTATTTTTTTATAGATATAAGAATTTGTTTTCTATCTATTTCTTTTTATCAAGCCTAATTTCCATGCCCTTTTTCTTTAGCTTTATGCTTATAAAGAATGAGTTCTCCGTAGTGTGGGCCATGTCCTATATAGCCAGTTTATGCTTATTGGTAATCATAATACATGATTGGCTTTTAGTGTCCTCAATGATTGTCTTGGGCTTTAGTATGGCGTATGCGCTAACTTGGTTTTCTGATGGCATTATCCATCTCAGCTATTTCCAACCAGAGTATGTGCCTATTTGGCTATTTGTGCTGGTAGGTAGTATTGTTGCTAACCATCGCCATAAATTAGCGGAATTAAGAGCAAAAATTAAACTTATAAGAGGCTTAGCTGGCTCCATCGCCCATGAGATGCGCAATCCCCTCGCTCAGATTCATGGCAACCTCTATCTGATTGAAGAAC
>CAXEWB010000300.1:0-5277 GCA_963999835.1 uncultured Cellvibrionales bacterium
AACCACTTGATTGACAGAGGTACAAATGGATTTTGGGAACCCCCGGTAACCAAGGCATGCAGGTATGGCATTTTGTTTGTTCACTATATGATCATGACAGATGCGATCTAATTCCTCTGTGGATACGCCGGGCGCTACATGGTTGCCGATCAACTCAAGTACCTCAGCAGCTAGGCGACCCGCTACGCGCATTTTTTCAATTTGGTCTGCTGTTCGCAGTTTGATGGCCATTAACTATTCCACTTTTGATTGAAGGGCCTATTGTAACCTTATAGGCTCTGTGTAGGGAGGTATGCAATAGAATTTTTTTACCATGCCACTGTAACCGCTTGGGGTGGGTACTGAAATAGCAATTGATGGGTCTGTTAGTGCTTTATATAAAGGCTCAATTGTGTTATAAAGCGCGCCGTTATGGCATTGACGCCATCGCTAACTATTTACTTAACGACACACACATATCGTCACAATGGTCTGGGTGCTTGCATAACCCTAGCGTTATTGGAAGTTGATCATTGGGGTATGTGGAGGCTTAACCCTTAGAGGAAAAAATTATGTCTAAAGTCAGCATGAAAGATATGTTGCAGGCCGGTGTGCATTTTGGACACCAAACAAGGTCCTGGAATCCCAAAATGAGCCAATATATTTTTGGTTCACGCAATAAAGTTCACGTTTTAAATCTTGAAAATACTGTACCTGCTTTCAATGAAGCGCTCGACATTTTGAGAGCTGAAGCGGTGAAAGGTAACCAAATTCTTTTTGTTGGCACAAAACGCGCCGCTCATAAGATTATTAAAGAGCAGGCTGAGCGCTGTGGTATGCCCTATGTCAGTCATCGTTGGCTGGGTGGTATGTTGACTAATTACAAGACTATTCGCGCGTCTATTCGTCGCTATCGAGAGCTAGAGTCTCAAGAGAGCGATGGTACTTTTGATAAGTTGACGAAGAAAGAGGCGCTCATGCGTACGCGCATGAAAGAGAAATTAGAAAATTCTATTGGTGGCATTAAGGATATGAACGGCCTGCCAGATATTCTTTTTGTTGTTGATGTTGATCATGAGCGTATTGCCATAAATGAGGCGAATAAGCTGGGTATCCGCGTGGTAGGTATAGTGGATACCAACAGTGATCCCGATGGTGTTGACTATGTCATCCCAGGTAATGACGATTCAATTCGCGCTATTAAACTCTATACCGCTTCAGTGGCTGATGCTGTTCTAGAGGGTAAAGCGCAATCCTCACCTGTCACAAGTAAAGATGAGTTTGTTGAGGTCGCTGGTGATGAGGAAAAGATTGAACAGGTTGCGCCGCAGGTTTCTGAGACTGCAACAGAGGATGAGAGTGTTGCAGGTGCAGATAAGACAGAAGCTCAAGACGAGCCTGCTGAAAAAGATACATCTGGCGTTGCAGAAGCAAGTGCAGAAGAAGTTTCAGAATCAGAAAAGGCTGCCTCTAAGTAATCTTGTTGGCGCCATAAATAAGAATATTTGGGGGCTAAGCCCCCTTTTTTCTAAAAAATTAATGTTTAAAGAGGAATGCAATGACACAGGTTACAGCATCGCTAGTTAAAGAGCTCAGAGATCGCACTGGCTTGGGCATGATGGAATGCAAAAAAGCACTTACTGAAGCGGGTGGTGATATCGACAAGGCTATTGAGGACTTGCGCAAATCAAGCGGTATGAAGGCAGCAAAAAAAGCTGGAAGAACAGCAGCCGATGGTGTTGTTACGTTCAAAGCTGAAAACGGTTATGGTTTATTGCTAGAGGTCAATAGCGAAACCGATTTTGTCGCTAGAGATGAGGGTTTTCAGGGCTTTGTCAGCTCTGTTTTGGAGGTCGCCTATGCTACTAAGCAAACTAATATGAGTAAGTTAATGGGCGGTGAATTAGAAACAGCTCGAGAGGCCCTTGTACAGAAAATTGGTGAAAACATTTCACCTCGTCGTGCTGAAAGTGTCGAGGCCCCCGTGATTGGTGGTTACGTTCACAGTAATAACCGTATTGCTGTGTTGGTAGGACTTTCCGCAGGTTCGGAGGAGCTAGCTAAAGATGTCGCAATGCATGTGGCAGCCGTCAATCCAGCTGTAGTGAATTCAGATGATATGCCTGCGGATGTAGTTGCTGCGGAGAAAGAGATTTATGCTGCGCAGGCACGAGAAAGTGGCAAGCCAGAGGAAATTATTGAAAAAATGATTGCTGGGCGCGTTGCTAAGTTCCTCAAAGAAAGCAGTTTAGTAGACCAGCCTTTTGTCAAAGATCCAGATACATCGGTTGGGAAGTTGGTCAAGGCTGCAGGTGCGGAAATTATCTCATTTGTCCGTTATGAAGTGGGTGAGGGCATAGAGGTTGAAGAAGTAGATTTTGCCGCAGAGGTAGCCGCTCAGGTTGAAAGCGCTGGTGGCTAATTAAATCTACCCAAGATACTGGAGTGTCTATGGCAAAGGAAAAGAAATATAAACGTATCCTTCTCAAGCTCAGTGGTGAAGAGTTAATGGGCGATGAGGGTTTTGGTATAGATCCCAAAGTTCTCGATAGGATGGCTTTAGAAATAGGCCAGCTAGTCGGAATTGGAGTCCAAGTTGGTTTAGTCATAGGTGGTGGTAACTTATTTCGTGGAGCTGCATTAAATGCTGCTGGCATGGAGCGTGTCACAGGTGACCACATGGGCATGCTAGCCACGGTGATGAATGCGCTTGCTATGCGCGATGCACTCGAGCGCACTAATATTTCATCACATGTTATGTCTGCTATACCTATGAGTGGTGTGGTTGAGCATTATGACCGACGCTTAGCAATCAGTTATTTAAAAGATGGTGATGTGGTGATCTTTGCTGCAGGTACAGGAAATCCTTTTTTCACGACTGATTCTGCTGCCTGTCTGCGCGGTATCGAAATTAATGCCAATGTGGTATTGAAGGCAACTAAAGTAGATGGTGTATACTCAGCTGATCCAATGTTGGAGCCCAGTGCCGAATTATTTCAGCGATTAACCTATGATGAAGTGCTAGATAAAAAACTCGAAGTCATGGATCTAACAGCTATTTGTCTTTGCAGGGAACACAATATGCCACTCAGAGTATTCAGGATGTCCAAATCCGGAGCGCTACTCAATCTAGTGGTCGGTGGTGATGAGGGCACCTTGATAGAACAGGACAAGGAGGTAGTAAAGTGATCGACGAGTTTAAGCAAGATGCAGAGCAGCGAATGAATAAGGCTATTGAGGCCCTAGGTGTTGCCTTCAATAAAATACGAACGGGACGAGCACACCCGAGTTTACTCAATGGTATATCAATTGATTATTACGGTGTAGACACACCGCTGAGTCAGGCGGCTTCTATTTCTGTTGAGGATTCTAGAACCCTGTCTGTAACGCCCTGGGAAAAAAATCTGGTTTCTGATATTGAAAAGGCTATCCTTAAGTCAGAGTTGGGGTTAAATCCAACTACGGCTGGCTCAGTTATTCGCATACCCTTGCCACCTCTAACTGAAGAAACGCGAAAAAATTATGGAAAGCAAGCCAGACAAGAAGCGGAGGGCGCGCGCATCTCTATCAGAAATATTCGACGCGACGTACTCTCTGACATCAAAGATCTACTCAAAGAAAAGGAAATCAGTGAAGATGAGGAGCGCAAAGGCCAAGAGGATGTCCAAAAAATAACGGATAAGTATATTGCTAATGTTGAACAGGCATTGATAGCAAAAGAGAAAGATCTGATGGAGATCTGACCGTTTATTGGTACCCAAATGCGTGACAATATGCCTGATAACACAATGCATCCCTTAAAACATATTGCAATAATCATGGATGGTAATAATCGATGGGCAGAGCAGCGAGCGCTCAATCCTCTCTCTGGCCACAGAGCAGGCGTAGAGCAGATTCGAGATGTTTTAGCCTGTGCCAAAGGTCATGGTATTGATACGGTCAGTCTGTTTGCCTTTAGTAGCGAAAATTGGCTGCGCCCAAAAACTGAGGTACGTGGCTTAATGTCACTGTTTTCTTCCTATTTAAAGCAAGAGGCGAAAGGCTTGCGTGATGATGACATCAAACTAAGGGTGGTGGGTCGTCGAGATCGCTTCAGTGATCGTCTGAACAAGCGCATTACTGATGCAGAAGCTATCACCGAGGAGGGACATCTCAATCTTATACTATGTGTCGATTATGGTGGTCGTTGGGATATTGTTCGCACGGCTAAACAAATGGCGATGGAAGTACAAAACGGTACCCTTAGTGCAACAGATTTCAATGAAGAAAAGTTTGATAGTTTTATTTGCAAAGATGCAATCTCAGCGCCAGATCTGTGTATTCGTACAGCCGGTGAAAGGCGTATTAGCAATTTTATGTTGTGGCAGATGGCCTACACGGAGTTCTATTTTACAGACTGTTATTGGCCTGATTTTGACGATAAGGCGCTCAATAAAGCAATTCAAGAGTACTATGGTAGACAGAGACGCTTTGGGTCTAGGCCTTTGAGTTCAGCTAGTGATTTAAATATAAGCGAGAGATTGAAGTAACATGTCTATGCTAAAACAGCGGGTGATTACCGCACTGATACTCGCTCTGTTATTTGTCTTTGTCCTTGTTGCTGTGCCACCTGCTCTGTTTCCAATTTTGATTATGTTGGCTGTTTTAGTTGCAGGTTGGGAGTGGGCTAAATTGGCGTCTATCAATTCAGCTTTAGGTAAAGGCGCTTTTTTACTTATTTTGACTTTATTGCTATTTTTAGCCTATTACCTACTGCAAGTAAGCGGAGACTTCAATCGTCAGTTGAGTTATCAGATCTGTCTGTTTGCCCTTGCTTTATGGGCTGTAATTTTATTGTGGATTCAGGGCTACCCGTCAAGTGCAATACTGTGGGCAAACAGCCCCATTATCATTTGTATGGGTCTGATCATACTTACAACCACATGGATTGCCTTCACTGCAATTTTTCTCTACGACAATGGTCAATGGTTGCTTGGATTGGCAATTTTGGTAGTGGTATTGGCCGATTTAGGGGGTTATTTTGTTGGAAACCTTTTTGGACGCCACAAATTAGCTGAGCTTGTCAGCCCTGGAAAAACTCGGGAGGGTTTTGTGGGCGGCTTAGTATTGCAACTGTTTCTAATTCTATTTTTAAAAATGGTCATGCCTGGCTTGTCTGTTGTTGATTTAGCTATTTTAATTATTCCAGTGGCCTTAGCGTCAGTGGTTGGTGATCTATTTGAAAGTATGTTGAAGCGCCACAGTGGGGTAAAAGATAGTAGTTCTCTTTTACCAGGGCATGGTGGTGTTCTTGATAGA
>CAXEWB010000301.1:0-2664 GCA_963999835.1 uncultured Cellvibrionales bacterium
CACAGACTTTGACTATGTCTTCCTCAAATACACCATGCGTCGATGGGTAGGTGACCATAATTGCGGCCAAGTTTTCACTATGGGCCACTGCTTTTTTCTGTAAATCCTTAAGGTCTATATTGCCCTGTTCATCACAGTCAACTACAACCACCTGCATGCCGCACATCTGCGCCGATGCCGGATTTGTCCCATGCGCGGAACTTGGAATCAGACAGACTGTACGCTCTCGGTCACCGCGATCCCTATGATAGGCTCGAATAGCCAGCAATCCCGCATACTCGCCTTGAGAACCGGCATTAGGTTGTAATGATATTGAATCATAGCCAGTCACCTTACACAGCATAGCCTCCAGCTGTGAAATTAATGCCTGATAACCCTGTGTTTGTTCCGATGGGGCAAAAGGATGAATATTGGCAAACTGTGGCCAAGTGATCGGTAGCATTTCCGACGTGGCATTGAGTTTCATGGTGCAGGAACCAAGCGGAATCATTGAACGATCAAGTGCTATATCTTTGTCTGACAGTTTGCGAATATAGCGCAACATCTCAGTCTCTGAGTGGTAGCGATTGAAGGTCTCATGGGTAAGAAAATCGTCAGTGCGCATTAGGTTACCGGGAAGATTCTGCACACACTGCTGCGAAAGTTTATGCACACAAAGCGTATGTTCGCCAAGAAATAAGTTCCATAATCCGACAATATCTTCAGCGCCCGTGGTTTCATCAATGGATAGTCCGATGTGATCCTCATCAATTGTGCGCAAATTAATTTCTGCAGCCAACGCACTATCTAAGATACTCTGAGTATTAGCCCCTGTTTTCACTGTCAAGGTGTCAAACCAACTCTGATTGACTATCTCAAGATTGTACTGAGCAAGGCCCTCGGCAAGAACTGAGGTCAACATATGAATGCGGTGGGCAATTCGTGTTAATCCTGTAGGCCCATGATAGACAGCATACATTCCTGCTATCACTGCCAACAGAACCTGCGCAGTACAAATATTGGAGGTGGCCTTTTCGCGGCGGATATGTTGCTCTCTTGTCTGCAATGCCAACCTGTAGGCAGGATTACCTGATGAATCCTGAGAGAGACCCACCAGACGCCCAGGAATATTTCGCTTATAGGCTTCCCGGGTAGCCATATAGCCTGCATGAGGTCCACCAAAGCCCACGGGAACGCCAAAGCGCTGAGTCGTTCCAATCGCAACATCCGCACCCAGTGAACCCGGTGATTGCAATAGAGTAAGGCTGAGAATGTCTGCCGCCATGACCACCTTAGCCTTTTGCTGCTGAACCCTTTCAATAAGTGGTCGGTAGTCGCAAATTTCACCATTTGCTGCCGGATACTGAAGTAACAGGCCAAATACATCACCGTCACAGTCTTCTGGATTACCTACCACAATCTCTATACCCAGCGGCTCAGCTCTGGTCTTTAAGATGTCTATAGTCTGTGGCAGACATTCACTGTCAATATAAAACCGCGGTGATTTTGATCGCGACACGCGCTGACAAAGGGTCATGGCCTCTGCGGCGGCTGTGCCCTCATCTAGCATCGACGCATTAGCTATCTCTAGACCAGTAAGGTCAGTAATCATGGTCTGAAAATTAAACAGTGCTTCCAGCCGACCCTGAGAAATTTCTGGCTGGTAGGGCGTATAGGCTGTATACCATGCTGGATTTTCCAGAATATTGCGCTGGATCACCGCTGGCGTCAGAGTTCCATAATAACCCTGACCAATAAAACTTTTAAAAAGCTTATTCTGCTCTGCAATTTGACGCAACTCAGCAAGGGCTTCAACCTCGGTACAACTTTCACTTAAAACCAGAGGTTGGTCAGTAAAAATAGACTCGGGCACCACTTGATCAATCAATTGCTGTAGATTATTGCAACCTAAGATATCCAGCATTTGTTGCTGATCATCTGGGCTTGGGCCTATGTGTCGTGCGATAAATTCAATTGAATTTTGCAGCTGTTTTAGATTGCGCTTTTGTTGCAACATGACTATCTCCCAGACAGTTTTATTTAGATTTATCCACGGTAATACCTGTGAGGCACAAGAGGCATTGTGGTTACTTTAATAGTTCGCGGCCTACCTCTTACCAGGGCATTGAGGGCGGTCCCAGTCTGTGCAAACTTAGGATCTACATAGCCCATTGCAATCGGCTTTTGCAGGCTTGGTGAAAACCCACCACTTGTTATAAAACCAATCAAATTATCCGATTGGTCCATGATATCTGCTCCCTCACGCACCGGTGCACGTCCATCCACCTCAAAAACCACGCGTTTTTTTGTTACGCCATTGGCAATTTGCGGCAATATACTGTCTGCACCTAGAAAACCGCCCTGTTTACTGCCACCCTGACGCCGGGAGTGGCTAATACTCCAGGCTAAGCCAGCCTCTACAGGCGATGTATGAAGGTCAATGTCATGACCGTAGAGACAGAGTCCAGCCTCTAATCTTAAGGAATCTCGGGCGCCTAGCCCTGTCCACTGCACTCCCTGATTACTGAGTAGTAACTCGGCAATTTTTTGACAATCCTGTGACTTTACAGATATCTCAAAGCCATCCTCTCCTGTGTATCCGGAGCAGGTTATATAGCAATCCGCAGTATCAATAGTCACGGCCATACCCTGCATAAAGCTCAAGTTAATAGCCTGTGGCGCAAG
>CAXEWB010000302.1:0-3709 GCA_963999835.1 uncultured Cellvibrionales bacterium
ATATCCATAATACCTTTTCTCACAGCTAAACGCCGCTTGTGCCAACTTGCCGAATCCATAGAAAAAACGCTTAAAAACCTGTCAGTATTAATTTGCAGCCAAAGCTATCACGTACTTATAAAAACCTGCGTTTAAGCCACCGGGGCATAAATTTGAGAATCCAGACCGCTAGCCGCCAACGTTTGGTAATAAAAACATGATTTTTGCGCTTTAGTATCGCTTTAACCATTTGCGCCACGGCTTTATCAACGGGCGCCATCCATAGGGCAGGCCAATCCACCATAGGCGTATCAACAAAACCTGGTTCAACTGTGGTCACTGTAATGGGCAAGCCAGAATGCTGTGCTCTTGATCTCATACCCTCGAGGTAGTTGGAAACAAATGCCTTAGATGCAGTGTAGGTGAGTGATAGGCCTGTTGATGTATAAGAGGCCACGGAAGATACACCCACTAAATGGCCTGATCCATTATCCTGAAAATGGTTCATGGCGACTACTGACATTGCCGCGAACCCACGCACATTAACATCTATCATCTCACTTTCAATGGTCCAGTCTAATATGCGCTCGCGCAACCCAACCCCAGAATTAACAACGATTAAATCAACAGTCACCATTTGCTTGATCAATGCTTGCAAATCCTCTTGAGCCTGCTCTACATCGCGTAGGTCTGTACCCTGAATAAAGTGCTGGCCGGGAAGTTTCTCTGCCAAGGCCTCGAGTCGGTCCACACGCCGCGCCATGAGACCCAACTGATAGCCTAAAGCGCAGAGCTGGATGGCCAATTCCCATCCGATTCCAGAGCTCGCCCCAATAATTATGCATTTTTTCATATTTTCCCCTCTGAGTA
Source organism: uncultured Cellvibrionales bacterium (assembly GCA_963999835.1). Classification (GTDB taxonomy): domain Bacteria; phylum Pseudomonadota; class Gammaproteobacteria; order Pseudomonadales; family Porticoccaceae; genus HTCC2207. Next base: position 850 of record CAXEWB010000302.1, read on the forward strand.
TTTTTATAAATTATATATGGCGTGAGAAGGAACCCTCTCGGGCAGTGGTGTTAAAATGATGTACGAATGTAAACTACTTTTTGACTAGTAATACGTTTTCAACACGACCATCGGCCAGCAGACAACTTTTATCAACCATCAAATACTCCAAGCTATCATTAAACTGTTGTCTAGAATGACCATACACGGTTGCTTTGAAAATATCATTCGGCTGCTGTATCAAGCTGTTACGATCAAGTAATCCATATTCATAGCTAGGCAACTGGTAGCGATTATTCAATAAACCAATACTGTGAGCCTTAGAGTGTGTATGTACATAAGGACGCAACACCTCCAGCAAAGCGGTAATTGCAGGCGTATCTAGGTAACAGAATAAATCCCAGAATAGGATAATATCAATTTTAGTATCGGCGGGTATATTTAAGGCTTTTTGAAATTGCCTAACCTTTTCGGCATGGGTGGATTGATGAGAATTAAATTTCTTAATCAGCGGGTCAATCAATGCGGCAAAATAGAGCGTACAGGTGAATTGGCTGAAATAATGCACTGTCGGCGCAGTTGCATACCCAAAATCCAGGGTCATCAGTCTTGTGCCCTCCTGGGGCTGACCTAGCACCCAGGGCATAAGTGAGGACACCACTGTTTCTGGGTCCTTGGAGTCAGATTTTTGCGTAGCCATTTTTAGCATCAGCTTATATCCTTTTGCTAGTATGAATAATTGACATTAATTTTAGCACTCATTGCCATCATCAGCCCCATTGGGAATCACTAACAAACTAGTTTAACCCCGATTGCATTTGGGTTCATCAACCCTAAACCCATTGAACCAATTGGTTTAGTCACGAATGAATTTGTAAGGTAACTAACAATATAGGTTGATTAGCAACCTATTAGTCAAGCCCTAAAAAGCCACCAGACTGATGATTCCAAAGCTGATTGTATACGCCCTCAGTTTCAAGTAACTCTGTATGGGTTCCCTGTTCAATAATTTTTCCTTGATCAAACACAATAAGCCTGTCCATCGCTGCAATGGTAGATAGCCTGTGGGCGATAGCAATCACCGTCTTGTCCTGCATCAACTGGTAGAGACTCTTTTGGATTGTCGATTCGACCTCAGAGTCTAACGCAGAAGTTGCCTCGTCTAAAACTAAAATGGGCGCATCCTTTAAAACAACTCTGGCGATGGCTATACGCTGTCGTTGCCCTCCAGACAATGTTACCCCACGCTCTCCGACATGTGCATCATAGCCAGTCCGCCCAGTCACATCACGCAATTGTAGGATAAACTCATGCGCCTTGGCTTTCTTTGCCGCAGCGATCATTTCCTGCTCCGTAGCTCCTGGGTTTCCAAACATAATATTTTCGCGAACAGACCGATGGAGTAGAGAGGTATCCTGAGTAACCACGGCGATGTTAGCTCTAAGACTTTCTTGTTTAACCATACTAATATCTTGACCATCAATACATATTGAGCCGCCATGAAGATCAAAAAACCGCAACAACAAGTTAATCAAAGTGGATTTCCCTGCCCCACTTCGGCCTACAATTGCGACCTTTTCACCGGCGGCTATTGAGAAATTTAGTTGATGAAACACCGTCTGAGCGACGGCTTTATCAGCGCCTAAATAACTAAATTTAACATCTTTGAAGTCAATATGGCCCGAATTTACCTGAAGATCTTGAGCATTGTCTTTATCGAGAACCATCTGTGGTATGGATAAGGTATTAATTCCGTCTTGAACCGTGCCCAAATTTTCAAAAAGATTACTCATCTCCCACATAATCCAGTGGGACATACCAGTTAATCTGATTGCCAGGCTGACCACAATGGCGATAGCGCCTGGTGTCACCGCATCATTGATCCATAGGTAAATACCCAAGGCAACCGTGGCAAAAACCTGCAACATATTGATAGTCCACAACGAAATATTCAACGCTGTAGCTAGTCTCATCTGCGGGTGGACTGTGTTTAAAAAATCACTCATGCCCTCCTTAATGTAACTAGATTCACGGCTAGTGTGAGAAAACAGCTTTAACGTGACTATATTGGTATAGCTATCCACGATACGCCCAGTCATCATTGATCGAGAGTCAGCCTGAATTTGCGAAATATGTTTCAACTTTGGTACGAAATAGCGTTGCAAACCTATATAAAGAACCAACCAACCCAACAGAGGCAAACAGAGTCGCATATCAGCATTGGCGATCAAGATAAAAATAGTCACGACATAAATGATGACAAACAGCAACACGTCGAGTAGTTTCATTACAGATTCGCGTACTGCTAACGCCGTCTGCATAACCTTCGTAGCAATACGACCGCTGAACTCATTCTGGAAAAAACCATAACTCTGATTCAACAAATAGCGATGCGCCATCCAACGGACCAACATTGGGAAATTACCCATTAGGGTTTGATGCACCACCAGCGAGTGCAATGTGGTCAACAGAGGGATCAAAAAAAGAATAAAAACTGACATTGCCACAATGGTGATCCATGAATCAGCGACAAATGTCTCGGGATTACTGGTTGCTAGCCAATCTACCACCTTGCCCAAAATACCAAACAACAGTGCCTCAGAAATGGCTGTTAAGGCAGTAAGTAGGGCCATTAAAAGAAGCCAAGGCTCCAGACCCCTAGTGAAATAACGACAAAAGGCAAATAACCCTGTGGGTGGTTGCGCAGGTATTTGATCGGGGAATGGATCGATCAATCGCTCAAAAAAACTAAACATTTAAAAACCTTAGGGATTCCTCGTGGGGCAATACTTTGCTATTTCTATATGGCTCACCTACAAGGCATCTATAGTAACAATATTGTAGCTCTCAAACTGTAATCTTTATTCAATACTGTAGAGTC
>CAXEWB010000303.1:0-2255 GCA_963999835.1 uncultured Cellvibrionales bacterium
TCAACTTTCTTGTTCAGGAAACCGACGGCATAAGTCGCCCTGCTGCCAAAAAGGTTGCTTACACATTGAGTGGAGAAATAGATCACTGCACAGAAATTTCTCAAGCCATTGTTGTAGGTTAGGATAGGGCGCACTATCGAACCAATCTTTGTCAACCAATGCAAACTGCCTGATAAATGGAAAAATCGCTATATCCACCAGAGAACGTTGATGACCAAACAGAAACCTGTGCTCAGATAGCATACCCTCTAGCAGAGCAATAAATTCTTCAGCACGAGTGCGATAATATATCTGTGATTGATCTGGAAAGCGTTCCCAGTATTTATATTTGTCTAACCAACCTTTAAAGTCTTGATCATTAGATGCAATTAACGGGTCAGTTTGTGACGTCAACTCAGGTTTCAACCAACCTTCCGGATCAGACTGCTGAAGTGCCCAGTGCATAACATCCAAACTTTCATCAAGTACCTTATCTCGCAACTGCAACACAGGCACTGTGCCTTTTGGCGATAGACTCAGCATTTGCTCTGGTTTGTTGGCTAGAGAGACTTCCCTTAGCTCAACCGTTATACTGGCGTAATAAATAGTCATGCGCGCCCGAATAGCATAGGGACAGCGTCGAAAGGAATAAAGAATCGGTAACATCAAAAAATATCTGCTTACTCATCAGACCCAAACAACTAATATAAATCACTGATAGGGGAAAACATACCAAAATGAACAATAAACACTTTGATATCGTGCTGTATGGCGCTACCAGCTTTGTGGGCCAAATTACTGCTCGATACCTATTACAGGAACTAAGTGCATCTGGTGATATTAAATGGGCCATCGCAGGTCGCTCTGAATCAAAATTAAATCAGCTTAAAACATCTCTCGGGAACACAGCGACGGATTTACCCATGCTTGTTGCCGATTCCTCTGATGATCAAAGCCTTGATCGACTTTGCCAACAAACACGCGTGATTATTTCCACAGTAGGACCCTATGCACTCTATGGTGAACCAATGATTAAAGCCTGTGTTGAAAATGGCAATGATTATTGCGATCTGACCGGTGAGGCCTACTGGATTAAGCAGATGATAGATAAGTATCAAAATAAAGCGAAAGAGACAGGAGCAAGAATCGTCAACTGCTGTGGGTTTGATTCGATCCCCTCAGATCTTGGCACCTATTTTCTTCAGCAAACTGCCCATAAGCGTTTTGCAGCCTATTTTGATCGGGTTAAATTAGGCGTGAGAGCCATGAAAGGTGGCGCCTCTGGTGGCACCATTGCGAGTATGATTGAGATGCTTATTGCCGCCAAGGCCGATACTAAAGTTCGCAAAGCGATGGCTAACCCCTATCTTTTATGCCCACAAAATCACAGTCATAAAGTTCGTCAAACACGTCTCAAAGGCGCTGCCTATGACAAAGATTTTCAATGCTGGTCAGCACCCTTTGTTATGGAAGGTATCAACACACGCGTGGTTCTGCGATCCCACGGATTGCAGTCGATGCCCTATGGGGATCAATTTTCCTACAGCGAAATTATGCTGACAGGCAAAGGTGGCAAGGGACGTATACGAGCGCTTAGTTTGTCTGTGGGTTTGGGGGTCTTTGTGATGAGCGCCTTTATCACGCCATTGCGCAAGCTGATGCAGAAATTCTTATTGCCCAAGCCGGGTGAGGGGCCCAGCGAACAGGAACAAATAAACGGTTTCTTTGATATGCGGATTCTTGGTAAAAATGATCAACACAAACTGATTGTAAAGGTAACAGGTGATCGCGATCCCGGCTACGGCTCCACTGCCAAAATGCTTGGACAGTCTGCCCTGTGCATAGCTCTGGACATCGATAAAGCAGAATTACCAGGGGGTTTCTGGACTCCAGCAACCGCTATGGGAGATCAACTTATAGAAAGACTATCGCAACATGCCGGCTTGGCATTTGAGGTGATTGGTTAGCCTATTAGCAAAACAAAAAAAACCCGCGCAAAATAGCGCGGGTTTTTTAACCGAGAAATCGATTATTCCATAACTCGGTCTTTAATCGCGTTAATGATAATAGCAAGAGCAGATGCATTAATAATAGTGCTCAAGTTACCCATAATATCGCTAATAGGCCCACCGATGCCTGGTATGGCTCCAGCTGCGCCTGAGACTGTGCCCAAAGCCACAGCAAAGACTAGGAAATACATTCTGTTGTCTTTGTCAGCCTCATCAGCTAAGTAACCGCCGATTAAACCAAGTAGCGCCATAATTAGTGCTGCCTCA
>CAXEWB010000304.1:0-13198 GCA_963999835.1 uncultured Cellvibrionales bacterium
CTCTGCCTGTATTTTTTGAGCATCGGGCCTCTATAACACAAGAGTTTCATACTCTTTATCCAAAATTACAGATTTTTAATGAAACAACCATTTCACAAATTGATTTACACTAATGCATCTTAAATGGTCAAAAATTCGAGGATGACAAAATGGTTATACCCACCTATAGAGTAATTAACACAGTGCAGGCGCTAGCAAGTCTCTTTCTAATGTTAATCGCGGTGGTATATTTTGAAAATCATTTAGGTCTAGAACCCTGCTACCTGTGTATGACTCAGCGTTTTTTTGTCGTGGCAGTGGGTTTAATTTGCGCTGCCGCAGCACTGCATAATCCTCAACAATTTGGGCAGCGCGTCTATGCTTTAGTATCGATGTTTGCAGCCGCAATTGGAGGTTACTTCTCCTCTAAGCAACTTTGGTTACAAAGTCTGCCTGAGGATCAAGTTCCCGCCTGTGGCATTCCTGTCGATTACTTATTTGATTCATTTTCTTTTACTGATGCTATTACTCTGTTACTGCGTGGTGATGGTAACTGTGCTGAAGTTCAGTGGCAGCTGCTGGGGTTGAGCATGCCAGCATGGGTGCTAATCTCATTTATTGGCTTTTTCCTTTTGGGCGTTCTGCAACTTCTGCGCAAGTACTAGAACATTATGTAGTTGCTTTATTGGACAAATAGGCAACAAAGACATCCACCAAAAAAGCCCCGAAGTGGGGCTTTTAAGTTTTATTATTGAGCGGTTAGAATATAAAATTTACTGATTCTCCGCTTCGACATTTGCCTGTAGCAGTTCAACCTCGAAAATTAGGGTTGCATTAGGTCCGATAGGGCCTTGACCTCCAGCACCATAACCAAGATCGGCAGGAATATAAAGCTCCCATTTGGAACCCTCGGGCATTAGTTGCAACGCCTCTGTCCAACCGGGTATGACCTGAGTGACACCAAACTGCACTGGCACACCACGTTTTATTGAACTATCAAACTCAGTATTATCAAGCAGACGCCCCACATAATGTACCTCGACAGTACTGTCTAGCCCAGGCTTGGGCCCAGTCCCACCTGATATGACTCTATACTGTAGACCTGACTCAGTAGTGATCACATCCGCCTTGTCTGCATTGGCCTTCAAGAAAGCGGCACCCTCATCGAGGTTGCTTTTGGCTTGTAGGTCAAATGCCTCTTGCTCTGCCTTTTGCATTTCTTCACGTTTTGCAATCATTTGCGTCTGAAATGCTTGCACAGCTTCAGCGATCTCACTCTCAGCTAGCTTGGGCTCAGTATTAGATAGGCTATCAGCGAAGCCCTGCTGATAGGCGGCTAGGTTGATTTCTATACCGGTTGATTGAATATTCTTACCATTGTCCATACCCAGTAGATAACTGATACGGCTGTCCTGACTGTCTAGCGCTACTTGCTCTGTCTGAGTTTTGCCATCTTGATTACAGCCCGCAAGACATAGTACTGAGGTTAAAATAAAACTGATTTGCTTCATTGCATATACCTGCTTTTAAATATTAATAATTAGTTAGTTTAGTCCATTTCCAGAATAGTATCGACCAGTAGATTTATACCTGCTGCAGCTTCCGATATAGTCTGTGCCAACATGTAAGCAGGGGTTGTTACAAGCTTATGAGTATGGTCTACATGAACTTCTTGCACTTCACATGGTTTGTGGCATGCGCCCATTTGTTCAATCGCAATTGCGGTTTCTAAATCATTGCCGATGGTGCATTGTACGGAATCACCAAATAACTGGCCTGCCATCACCGGAGCAATACATATTAGACCTATAGGTTTATTGGCTGCATGCATAGATTGAATAAAATGTTTGAATGTAGCATTGATTGTCATCTCAGAACCTTCAACTGCGAAGTTACAAAGATTCTTTGCCGCACCAAATCCTCCGGGCACGATCACCGCATCAAAAGCTTGCACATCCGCATGTTCAAGGTCGTTTATTTCGCCCCTGGCTATTCGCGCTGACTCAACGAGAACGTTGCGTGATTCTGCAGTCAATTCAGCGCCAGTTGTGTGATCTATGACATGCATCTGGGGGATATTTGGAGCAAAACAGGTTACTTCAGCACCGCGCTGATCCAGCCTAAGCAACGTCAGAACTGCTTCATGAATCTCAGCGCCATCATAAACTCCACAACCAGCTAAAATCACCGCTACCCTTTTATTTTTCATCACGATCTCCCAGCATTATTAATTTAATGTGTCTTTTCTGCCATCAGATCCCAGACACTATGACCTAGGCTCTGCCCTCGTTTCTCAAATTTAGTCAGAGGACGATAATCTGGTCGTGGCGAGAAATTTCCAACCCCTGAGACATTTCTGTATCCCTGCGCCTCGTCGATTAATTGTAGCATCTGTTCAGCATAGGGTTGCCAATCAGTGGCCATGTGTAAAATGCCACCCACTTTAAGCTTTCTACGAATTAACTGTAAAAATTGTGTTTGAACAATTCGTCGCTTGTTATGCTTTTTTTTATGCCAGGGATCTGGAAAGTAAAGTTGCACCCTGTCTATACTGGCCGGTGCAATGCATTCATTGATTACATCATTGGCATCTGCTAAATAGAGGCGTAGATTTTTGATGCCCTTTTCTGTGGCCGCATTAATTAAACTGCCCACTCCCGGTGGATGCACTTCAATTCCCACAAAGTCTGTACTAGGTTGCTCTATAGCCATCTGCAACAGCGAGTCACCCATACCGAAACCAATTTCTAAGACTTTACATGCGGATCGACCAAATAGTTTCTCTAGGTCAACTTGACCATCTGCCAGTTTGAGCCCATAAAAATCCCACCCAGAGGTAAAGGCATTTCGCTGAGATTTTGTCATTCGACCTGCACGCACAACATAACTGCGAATAGGTTTGTCCCGATATTCCGGTCTTGTGTCCATAGGCTAGGATCTCGCTGCAGCGACAAACAGAGATACCCATCCAATCATAAAGGCAGTTCCTCCAACAGGCGTAATCATAGCCAAAGCTTTAATATCAGTGGCAATTAGCAAGTAAAGAGATCCTGAGAAGAGTGCGATGCCTGAGAGCATAGAGCGCGCTGCATAGGTTTTCCAACGCAACTGAAGAACATTATCTGGAAGGCAAACAATGCCAAGCAAAGCTAGGGTGTGATAGATCTGATAATGCACCGCAGTATAAAATGTTTGCATGCGCGCTTCTGCTAATACCGCATCTAGAACATGGGCCGCAAACGCTCCTAGTGCAACCGATAGAAGACCACTGACGGCAATTATCCTGATCCAAAAAGATTTATTCATATGCATAAAAAAACCGCACTCTCATGACAAAAATCCAGTGCGGTCTTGTAAATCTTGTTAATTTATTATGCTTCCATAGCCACGCGGAGCTTCTGCATAGCATTTTTCTCTAGTTGGCGAATTCGCTCTGCAGATACACCATATTCATCTGCCAATTGATGCAGAGTAGCTTTTTTATCATCTAACCATCGCCGTTGCAGGATATCGCGGCTACGCTCATCGAGAGTCTGCACAGCCTCACCTAAACGGGCATTATTATCCGCTTCGGCGTCTTCATTTGCTACACACTCGGCAGGGTCTGCAGCGGAATCTTCTAGGTAAAGTGCCGGTGCATAGGCAGTTCTTTCGTCATCGTCGTCATCGGGCGCATCAAACGCTAGGTCATGAGAGGAGAGACGCATTTCCATCTCCATAACGTCCTTTACGTCCACGCCAAGGTCTTCGGCCACTGCTTTAGCTTCGTCGGCGGACAACCATTGAAGTTGCTTCTTTGCACTGCGCAAGTTAAAGAATAGTTTGCGCTGCGACTTGGTGGTCGCTATTTTGACAATGCGCCAATTGCGCAGGATAAATTCATGTATTTCTGCTTTGATCCAATGTACAGCGAACGATACCAAACGGACGCCCTTTTCAGGGTTAAAGCGTCTGACCGCTTTCATTAGCCCAACATTACCCTCTTGGATAAGATCGCCTAATGGCAAACCATAGCCGTTATAAGAGCGAGCAATATGTACCACGAATCGTAAATGAGACATAACTAAACGACGCGCAGCATCGAGGTCTTCTTCGTAATAAAGCGCTTCACCGAGAGCTTTCTCTTCATCAAGGGAAAGCACGGGCACAGTTGCAGTGCCCTGAATATAGGCATTCAGGTTAGCGCCTGGTGTCATCCATTCCATTGTCTGAAGCGATTTGCTCATTTAAACCCCATGATTAAATTTTCGGGCACGCATTATAGCATTATTAGATAGGTGGTGACTAGAATTAAGAATTCAACCCCAGTTTCGCTGTATCCGATCTAGATTACGCACTTTCTGCTACCTTGGTTTAATCTTTCTCAGATGTCTACTTACCGCCAACCAAGCCCCACAGACTCCAAGAAAACAGCCCAAACCTATCAATGTAAGAAAACCGGACAAGCCTGGTCCCTGCAGTCGATATTGACTGTTATAGAGATCACTCAGTATGGCAACAGACTTGTTTAGCCACACAAGACCTAATAAAAGTATGAATGTGGCCAAAATAGCGCCACTGGCACCGAGCAACATGCCACTGTATAAGAATGGCCGACGCACATAAGAGTCTGTGCCGCCGACCAACTTGGTGATCAAAATTTCATCACGACGGCTTTGGATGGCCAATCGGATAGTATTACCTACAATTAATAATACGCCTAACCCCAGAATGCTAGCCAGAGATAACACTGTCTTGCGCCCTATTTCGGTCAAACCTCGCAACCTCTGTAACCACAACATATCGATCTGTGCATCTTCAATGATTGGCAGTTTATTGATCTTTTCAAGCAATTTCTTCATCTGTTCCATTGTGATCTGTGCAGCCATTTTTGGTTCGATCAGAAATACGGCTGGCAATGGATTGTCCTGCAGATGTTGCAGCGCTGAGCCGAAGCCAGAAAGCGTTTGAAATTCTTTTAGAGCCTGCTCAGCCGATATAAAGGTTACTGTTGCTACTTCAGGGAAATTCTGTAGCTGGTCCTGTAGAATAGTAATCGCACGCTGATTGGCCCTTCTGTCCACATATACTGTAATCTGAGCAGTGGATTCAAATCCGTCCTCAAGTTGGCGTATATTTTCAATCGTCAAATAGAGCATAGTCGGCAACGAAAGAGCAATTGCAATCACCGCACTGGTCATTAGGGTTTGTAAAGGTTCTTTGAGCATTTTTGCAAGGGTTTCAAAAAAGGTCACCCTGTGGTGCGTGACAAATGCGCGCCAGCGATCAGCAATGCCAATTTTAGATCCCACTGCTCCACGCCGACTGTCGGTATTTTTATTAGATGACACGATGATTCTCTCTATTATCGACAAGCTCACCCTGCTCTAAGCGAATTTTTCTACAACCCATTTGATCAACAAGATGAACATCATGAGTGGCTATTAGCACGGTCACACCGACCTCTTGGAAGCGGCGAAAGAGCGCCATTATCTCGGCGGAGAGCTGCGGATCTAAATTACCTGTTGGTTCATCCGCTAGAAGAATTTTAGGCTTATGAACGACTGCTCTAGCTATTCCAACCCGCTGCTGTTCACCACCAGAAAGTATTTCTGGTTTGTTGCTCTCTCTATCAAGGAGGCCCACCGCATCGAGTGCAGCCCTAACACGGCGTGCGGTATCTTTTGACGAATGCCCAGCAATTTGAAGCGGCAAAGCAACATTGTCAAACACACTGCGATCCATAAGCAATTGATGATCTTGGAAAACCACTCCCAGCTGACGACGATGGTAGGGTATCTGAGCATTGGACATGCGAGTTACATTTACGCCATCAATAAGAAGGTTGCCAGAGGTTGGCCGCTCCAACAACATGAGCATCTTCAACAATGTGCTCTTACCCGCGCCAGAGTGTCCGGTTAGAAACGCTAATTCGCCAGCATGCATATGCAGACTGATGCCCCTGAGGGCCTCAAATCCACCTGGGTATTGTTTGCTGAGTTTATCGAAATGTATCATCGCTTAATTAATTGATTAGTGCCTCTACAAATTCATCAGCAGCGAAGGGCTGCAGGTCGTCTGGGCTTTCACCCACTCCGATAAATCTTATAGGTTTTGCAAACTTATCCGCCAGAGCAAATATCACTCCACCCTTGGCGGTGCCATCGAGTTTGGTTAAAACAATGCCTGTGACACCCACCGCCTCATCAAATTCGGTCATTTGCACAATTGCATTTTGCCCCGTCCCTGCATCAAGCACCAACAAAATCTCATGGGGAGCGCTATGATCAACCTTGCCCGCAACGCGCTTAACTTTTTTCAGTTCTTCCATCAAATTGCTTTTATTGTGAAGTCGCCCTGCAGTATCAGCAATCACCACATCAATTCCACGGTGCTTTGCCGATTGCACCGCGTCAAAAATAACTGAGGCACTGTCCGCTCCTGTATGCTGAGCTACAACTGGCACCTGGTTGCGCTCTCCCCAAGTCTGAAGTTGCTCAACAGCAGCAGCTCGAAACGTATCCCCTGCGGCCAACATAACAGACTTTCCCTGCTGCTTGAGAAAGTTAGCTATTTTACCAATGGTGGTAGTCTTACCTACACCGTTGACACCTACCACCAATATAACAAAGGGCTCTCCGCATGATGTATCCAGCGCTAGTTGGCAGGGTTGTAATTTTGACAGCAACAATTGCTTTAACGCGAACTGAAGAGCCTTACCATCATTGAGTTGGTTTCTTTTTACCCCCTCAGCGAGATCTTTCATAATAGTATCAGTAGCATCAATACCCACATCTGCCATTAGCAATAGGGTTTCCAACTCTTCTAACACATTATCATCTATTACTTTAGCGCCAAGGAAGAGATTACCAAGACCAGTGCTAGTTCGCGAAAGCGCCTTGCGCATACGCTGCATAAAAGAGGTTTTTTTATCATTTTTACTTGGCTGTTCGGGAGCGTTATCAGACTCTGTCTGATTATCCGCAGAGCTAACGTTCTTTGAGCGCTTAAACCGATCAAAAAAGGATTTCTTTTGTGTTGGCTGATCAGCGTCTGAAGATTTATCGTCCATAGAGATTCTTATATCCAGTTGATAGGCTGCAAGACTGTTGTATGTTGCTGCTCACTTGTCTAGTGTATCCTATCATTTAACCCATAAAAAGTGGCTTAAATATGTCTGGCAACAGCACCCGGTCAGTTCGCATTATTGCTGGCAAATGGCGAAGTAGGCAGTTAAATTTCCCCTGTGCCGACGGCCTTAGGCCCACTGGTAATCGTATCCGTGAAACTCTGTTTAATTGGCTTGCACCCTATATCGAGGGGGCGAGGTGCCTTGATGTATTTGCGGGCTCAGGAGCGCTGAGTTTTGAGGCATTATCAAGGGGTGCTGAGTTGTGTATTGCGCTGGATAAAAATCCTAATGTAGTTTCTCAATTACAAAAAAATCAGAGCATTCTAGGCGCCGATAATTTACGCATACTCAGTGTTGATTCGGCGATCTATCTGGGTTCCGATAATCCTCAGTCTGCATTTGATATCGTCTTTTTAGACCCTCCCTTTGCGGGATCATTTCACACACAGATAGGTCAATTATTAGTCGGTAAAGGCTGGCTCTGCGATGGCGCTTTGATTTACTGTGAATCGCCTGCTTTAGAACCACTAAAGCTGCCACATAATTGGCAATTGCACAGGGAAAAAACTGCAGGTGAAGTAAAATATTGTCTCTATCAACACATTGAGCTATAAGCTCAACTTGAGTAATATGCCACTCCCTTTTGTGAGGTATAAAATCCCGTGATGAAAACAATCGTTTACCCTGGCACCTTTGATCCAATCACCAATGGCCATATTGACCTAGTTGAACGGGCCTCTAAATTGTTCGATAAAATCATTATTGGAATTGCCAGTAGCGAACGTAAAAACCCTCTGTTCAGTGTTGATGAACGCATACAGCTTGCTACGGAATGCCTGCAACATGTTCCCAATGTTGAAATTCATGGATTTGATATTCTCCTAGTTAATTTTGTTCGGAAGTGCAATGCAGATGCCGTGATGCGAGGACTGAGAGCGGTTTCCGACTTTGAATATGAATTTCAATTGGCCAATATGAATCGTGCTATCTCTCCAGACATTGAAAGCCTTTTCCTCACCCCAGCAGAGCGATTTTCCTATATTTCATCTTCTTTGGTACGCGAGATATCCTCTCTGCAAGGAGATGTCAGCCAATTTGTTCCCGTCAATGTTGCACAAGCGTTAAATAAAAAATTCGAGAGTATGTAACATTTGTACTAGCGTTGGCAGTTTATACAAAATACTGAACTGCGCTGACCTAGACGTATTTCCTTCAGATTTCGGTTGCACACTTTACAGGGTTGACCGCCTCGACCATAGACATCCAGCGACTGTTGAAAATACCCCGGCTCTCCATCACTGTTTACAAAGTCACGCAGGGTAGTACCTCCCTGATTGATAGCGTCAGAAAGTATACTTTTTATGTTTTTGGCCAGTAATTGGTAGCATTTTATAGAGATTTTAGAGGCTATACGGTCTGGTCGAATGCCACTGCGAAACAATGACTCTGCGGCATAAATATTACCCACACCGACTACCGTTGCGCTATTCATAATAAAGGGTTTGACTGCCGTTTTTCGGTTACGAGACAGTCGATACAATAAGTCACCGTCAAATTCATCGGACAGCGGCTCGGGCCCAAGCTTGCTTAATTGACTGTGCTCATGGGTAGACCATAACCAACATCCGAAGCGTCTAGGATCATGATAGCGGAGGGCAAAACCGCTACTCATTTGCATTTGGATATGGTCGTGTTTTCGCCAGACTTGACTGCCATCAGTGATGCGCAAACTGCCACTCATTCCTAGGTGAATTAATATTGATCCCTGATCGAGGTGTAAAATAAGGTATTTGGCACGACGTGTTATGGCATGAACCAATTGTCCGCTGACAATAGAGTCGAGACCATCTGTTACTGGCCAACGCAAAGCAGACTGCTTAACTCTTAACTGAACTACCCGATGGCCACTTATGTAGGGCTCTATACCTCGCAGTGTAGTTTCAACCTCTGGCAACTCGGGCATCTATCATTAAATCCATACTATTTTGGGCTATGAAATGAGTGTAATTAGGATAGCATACAATATTCATCACCAATCAAGCGCTAAGCACTGGTATTTTTGCAGAATTTAAGTAGAATCCGCATACCTCTGCTAAAGTTAGCTTTTTAAAGGCGCTAAATAAGATGGCTCTAGGAAAAAGACGCAAAGAAGAAGACGAATCGCAAATTGATATGACACCCATGCTGGACGTGGTGTTTATCATGTTAATATTTTTTATTGTCACAGCCTCTTTTGTCAACGAGGTGGGTTTAGATGTCAATCGCCCACCTACTTCTGACCAACCGCCGCCAGATTCTGAAAACACTAATATTGTCTTTCGCGTCTCAGAAAGTAATGAAATTATGTTTGAAGGTCGACGCATCGATATTCGCTCAGTGCGCGCTAATGTCGAGAGACTTCATGCTGAGAAGCCAGAAGCAAAAGTGGTAATCAGTGCCCATCCTAAGGCGAAAACAGAAGTATTTGTTATGATTTCTGATCAATCCCGTGAGGCTGGTGTGTACGATATATCGCTGTCGACGTCTGACTGATAAATCCCCGAACAGATAGATAATCATTCTTCCAACGATCTACTAAATTGAGTAGAACCGAAGGTTCACTCATTCTCTAGGCATATTACCGTTATCATTGGTAATACCGAGTTCTCCCCGCTATTATTGAATCAGAATAATTTTAGGGGTTTCCGCATGCATGCAACACTTACCGCATACCTTGACCAATGGAATAAAGAGTGCCCTGAGAGAGTCTGGCTTCGTCAATACAAAGGTGAGACTTTTGAGGACTGGACTTGGGCACAAGCACATACAGAAATTAATGCTCTGGCAGTATGGATGGAGTCGTTTTTTAAAGGCATTGGTCACCGTGTTGGCCTGCTATCAAAGAACCGGCCCCACTGGTACTTTGCCGACTTCGGTAGTATTGCTGCTGGAAATGTGGTGGTGCCCATGTTCACAACTCTTATTCAAGAAACCGCTGACTATGTGATGTCGTTTACTGAAATGAAACTGCTGTTTGTCGGCGAGACAAGCAACTGGGATCAGGTGAAACAGGTTTTACCCGAGAACATCACGCTGGTATGCCTGCCCGGTGTTGAAGTAGAGGAGGAGCATCTGCGCTGGAATGATATCGTTGTACCCCATCGAGGCAGTATGCCGGCCTATCAATGCCAATCTAAAGACTTGGTATCTCTTGTATTCACCTCAGGGACCACGGGTGTGCCCAAGGGGGTTATGCAGACCCACGAAAGCAACATTATTCCCACCAAGCGTGGCCGTAATGCCTTTGGTTTGGAAAATGGGGCAAAGCAGTTTTCCTATCTTCCTCTGGCACATATTGCTGAAAGACAGATTGTGGAAGTGAGCTCACTGATGCATTGTGGCGAGGTTCACTTTAATGAAAGTCTCGAATTCCTGCTGCGTGATCTACAACGATGCCGTCCCAATATGGTGTTTGGCCCACCACGGGTTTGGGAGCAACTGCAACAAGGCATAATTGCGCAATTCGGCTCCCAAGAAGCCGTTGACGCTGCTCTTGAGGCTGATGCCGATGGCGTAGGAAAAATGATTAGGCAGAAGTTGGGTCTGGATGAAGCACAATACCTATTAACGGCTGCAGCGCCAACACCACCTGCTTTAATTCACTGGTACGAACGTTTCGGTATTCTGCTTTTGGAAGGCTTTGGTCAGACTGAATGCATGGGACCTATATTATCTTCTGTAGACAATCGTCGAGTAGGATCCATCGGTAAAGCAGTAGATGGTGCCGATGTGCGTATTAGTGACAACGATGAACTACAGGTCAGAGCCGAAGGCTGTTCGCCCGGTTATTATGAAATGCCTGAAAAGACAGCTGAGGTGTTTGTTGATGGCTGGATTTATACGGGTGATAAAGTCAAGGTAGACGAGGATGGCTACTACTACATTACTGGTCGGGTTAAGGATTACTTTAAAACCATTCAGGGCAAGTTCGTGGCGCCAACGCCTATAGAGAACGCCTTTGCAGAAAATCCTTATACAGAGCAAATATGTCTGTTAGGTAGGGGATTCTCTAAGACCGTCATGGTCTGTGTATTAAGTGCTATAGCTCAGGAAACAGATGATCAACTAGTTGAGACCGCGCTAATTGAGAAGGTTGAATTAATCAATGCCGAGATAGAAAGTCATGCCCGAATAGGGGCAGTGATTATATCGACTGAAGCATGGACCAATGAGAACGCGTTACTCACTCCAACTATGAAAATACGTCGCGAGAAGATAGACGAATTATTTGGTAGCAGGGCTCAGCAACTGGCTCAGGATGCGGTAAAGCAAGGCAAAGTTCTGCTAGAACGCGCATAGAACTTTCCTTATGCCAACAGTTGTAAATCAATATTCAGTGTGCGACGCCGTTATTACAAATGCGTGTTGAGGTTAAGTCTCTTGACCCTTCGCAGTGACTAGTTCCTGATTCCTGAATTACCCTTAGGGTTGCCACAGTAATGGAAGATTGTTTAACTGTACCGCTATGGTTACATTTAAAACATCACAGGTTAATCAGCTAAAACGTCAACTGGGTGTCTTTGATCCAGATAGCTCGACCGTTCATAACCCGCTATTGCGCAACTATTTAGAGTTTTACAAATTGCCAAGCGCTAGCTCGCAGAATTGCGTCACAATTGGCAACCTCGAAGTGAACCAAAAACCAATTTTCACTGCCGCTTGGCAACCGCCCCACGCACTGGGAACGGCGCTTGTGGTTCATGGCTATATGGATCATTTGGGACTTTATGGCCATCTCATTAATTTTTTACTGTCGCGAAAACTTGCTGTGGTTTGCTTCGATCTGCCTGGGCATGGTCTATCTGCAGGTGAAAGTGGCTATATCGACGATTTCGTCGAATACACAAATGTGCTTGAGAGGTTGATTGAACTGTGTCAGCAGCAATTCCCAACACCCCTGTATGGTCTGGGTCAAAGCATGGGTGGAGCCATTCTGCTTAAACATTTAATCAATCATGGCAGCCATACGCAGTACCCCTTTAAAAGCCTAAATCTCTTTGCACCCCTATTGCATCCCAAAGCCTGGAGGACAGTCCGCAGATTTCTGCCCCTAGTAAAGCTCTTTAAGAAATCAGTCAAGCGGGAATTCCGCCCAAGTTCCTATGATCTGACATTTCTAGATTTTTTACGCACCCAAGACCCCCTGCAACCCCTGACTATTCCAGTTGCTTGGTTGAGTGCGGCCGATAACTGGGTACAGGAGCTTGAGTCATCAAGGGGAAGTGATTTTCCACTGACTATTATTCAAGGAGATGCTGATAAAACCTTGGATTGGCGCTATAACGTCAAAGCCTTTACAGACAAATTGACCAATTTAAATCTGTGCATGATCGATCGTGCCAATCATCATATGGTGAACGAAATAGAATCCTTGCGCCGCGATATTTTTCAAAGGATACAACTTTAGTGGCTGTAGATGACACTGGGCAACCAAGTCGCAAGCTGTGGCCACACTGATAGTGACAGCATTAACATTAGCTGCATAAAAATAAAGGGAATTACGCCCCGATACATATCAGCCGTTTGCACCGAATCTGGTGCTACGCCACGTAAATAAAACAAGGCAAAACCAAAGGGCGGCGTTAAAAAAGACGTCTGTAGATTAATTGCGATCATCACCCCTAACCAGACTGGATCCAATCCCATGGCTAACAGTACTGGACCTACTATTGGCACTACAACAAAGGTGATCTCAATAAAATCGAGAATAAACCCTAACAAGAATATAACAATCATCACCAGCAAAGTGGCAGTAAAAATACCCCCGGGTAAATCAGCAAAAAATTGTTCAACTAGTTCTTCTCCGCCAAAACCACGAAACACAAGAGAAAATACAGCGGCACCAATCAAAATAAGGAAAACCATTGCGGTAACCTCGGTGGTTCCCTGAACCACTTCGCGCAATCTTGCCAGACTCAACTTGCCTTTTATCGCTGCTAAACACATGGCACCAAATGCTCCCACGCCTGCAGCTTCAGTGGGCGTAGCTGCGCCAGCAAGAATCGAACCCAAAACAAGAATAATCAGAAAAACGGGTGGTAAAAGATTACCCAATGCCCTGTATAACTC
>CAXEWB010000305.1:0-2386 GCA_963999835.1 uncultured Cellvibrionales bacterium
AACTCTCCTAGTAGTAGAAAAAGCCCTGATCTAATTATTGGATCAGGGCTTTCTTTAGATGGCGATATTTGACCTATTTGAGTTGTGCATATAACTAGTCACAACCCAGCCAGTTATTGAGTTGTCGTTGAAGTTCCACAAGACCTATTTTCTTTAAAGAGGAAAAAACCTGCACTGATAATAAGGTATAGCTGGGATCCATCTCTCGTAGTCGTTTATCAACTTTGAGTAGAGCGTTTTTTGCTGGGCCACGTTTAAGTTTATCCGCTTTGGTCAATAGTATATGTACTGGTAACCCTGCTTGGGCAGCCCAGTTAAGCATCTGTTGATCATAGTCTTGAAGGGGATGGCGAATATCCATCAATAATACTAGCCCAACTAAACTTTGGCGCAGTTGCAGATACTCTGCCAAATGATGATCCCATTTAGCTTTGACTGCTTTTGGCACTTTGGCATAGCCATAGCCCGGTAGATCCACCAATCGTTTGCCATCATCGACGTCGAAGTAATTAATCAATTGGGTGCGCCCGGGAGTTTTACTGATGCGCGCCATCGTTTTATTTTGCGTCAAGGCATTGATAGCACTGGACTTGCCAGCATTGGAGCGCCCAGCAAAGGCCACTTCACAACCGCTATCCTCTGGGCACTGGCGCAGTGATGGGGCGCTAAGTAAAAATTTGGCGCTCTTAAAATTAACTGACTCTAGCGTCATAAAAAGACATCATAATTTGGCTTAAGAAACAGCGTATATTGTTATATAATGCGCGCCCTAGCCTTTTGAAGGCTGTGTCTTGAAGTCGCACGTAATAACATTCTGCCATTCTAACGGATTGTGAGAGTTGGATTAACCATGAAAAGAAGCTTTTTATTAGTTGTTTGCACTTTAACTGCTACATTTTTAATGTCCCCAACTTGGGCCGCAGGTGATGCGGCGGCGGGCAAGGGTAAAACAGCAACCTGTGTTGCCTGCCACGGCAGTGATGGCAATACCGCTGTATCAGCATTTCCTCGGCTTGCGGGTCTTGGTGAAAACTACCTAACGGCTCAATTGCGTTATATTAAAAACGGTGAACGCGTTGTCGTGGAGATGACTGGTTTACTGGACAATTCGACAGATCAAGATTTACAGGACATGGCAGCCTATTATGATAGTCAGGCACGCCAGTTATCTGGGGCTCAAGATATTACCCTTGTGGGTATCACTGATCCGCAGGAAGCACTGGAACTGGGTGAGAGAATTTATCGTGCCGGAAATCTAAAAACCGGCGTTGCAGCCTGTTTAGCCTGTCATTCGCCCTCGGGTAAGGGCAATGGTCCAGCCGGATACCCTGCACTAGGTGGTCAACATGCTGATTACACAGAGAAACAACTACTGGCCTATCGCAGAGGCGAACGCAACACGGGCGCCAATGCTAAAATCATGCAAGGTGTGGCAGAGGCATTGAGTGATGGGGAAATTAAGGCATTGGCAAATTATATCGCTGGCCTAAACTAAACTGTACTGGATTGACAAGACAGAATGAAACATAGCTTGATAAATAGGGGGCTTGGAATGTTATGGATTAAACGATTGATATTTCTGGTTGCACTGTTGCCTATTGCAATGTGTCAGGCACAGGGCGAAAAATACAGTGCCGGAGTGCATTACGAAGTTCTACCCCAAGCGGTTAGAACAGCAAACTCAAGCAAGATTGAAATCAATGAAGTTTTTTCTTACACCTGTGGTCACTGCTATACGTTTGAGGATGTTATCGAGCCCTGGGCAAAGCAGCTACCTGCTGATGTTGATTTTCAGCGTACCCCAGCAATTTGGGCGCCAGCGTTGGAGCCCTATGCTCGGGCCTATTATTCAGCCCTAATGTTGGATGCCCTGCATCAGGTACACATGCCTATTTTTGAGGCAATTCATTTGAAAAAGCAACGGCTTTCAAGTGAGCAGGACTTCGCGAACATCTTTATCGCCGCTGGCGTTGACGTGGAAAAATTCAGCAAAGCATACAATTCTTTTGGCATGACCAGTATGGTTAACCAAGCTAAGTCGCGAGTTCGCAGTTACCGTACCCAGGGTACGCCAGAGATTATTGTTAACGGAAAATACCGCGTCAGCACCCGTAGCGGTGGTGGTTTTTCAGGCATGCTCAGTGTCGCTGACTTTCTAATACAGAAAGAGCGCGCTCAGATGGTTAAATGATAAGTGATTAATGATGAGGTGAGGTTAGCAACGCCCAATATTGGAAAACAAGCCTGTTGCTCAACTCAACCATTCTATCTAGGTAATCTTTAGGTGCTATTAAACCTTTACACCGTCGTCTAATTTCTCATCCCAAAGGGCACTAAGTCATTCTATGAAGCCAACAATCAAACCCAATAATCCCAACTTTTCCTC
>CAXEWB010000306.1:0-2826 GCA_963999835.1 uncultured Cellvibrionales bacterium
TAATTTATTAATATCCATTGTCACCTCATACAGTTTTTTTCAATCGATTGGGCGCACCGTTTTCTCGTCTAGACGAGCATTGAATAATTTTTTAATCTTAATTATATCTGGATCCTGGTTAAGGGTATCGACTGCTTCTGCCAAGCGCTCTGCCTTTTCTCTTTTATCAGCCGCTCTTGGGGTCTCGCGATGAGTTGCTCCAAACTTAATTTCTACAGTTACGGATTCACCAAAGTACTCACAAAGGGCCTTTGCCAATCCCTGCTCATGGGCGGCATCATAGAGGCTGGTTTGTTCATTGTCGATGACAAATGATAGGCAATGGCCCTGTCTTTCAACATACAGGCAATGACTGGCAATCTCTCCTAGAGATGCACCAATAGACAATTGCTTGCGCACCCGCAACCAGTTGTCTGGCGAAAAGTCCTGTAATGCTATTTTTGCAGCGCTTTGCTTTTCTTTTACAGTATCTACTAGGGGCTCTTTCGTTGTCTTGGCTACAGAATCCACCGAAGGCTCTGGCGTTTGCGCTAGCTGTGCAGAACTACTGTCAGCTTGGGACTTTTTTACCGCTGATCCCACCCCCTCAGAAGCGCCGTCTGGTCTATTATCGCTCTTTGGCTTAGGGCTCTCTTTTTTCGCTGGCTCAGGGCTTTCTTTTTTCGCTGGCTCAGGGCTTTCTTTTTTCGCTGGCTCAGGGCTGTTTTTCACAGCGCTAGGGACTACTTTTGAGGGAGGCGCGGTGTCGGGACGAAAGGCTATGGCACGCAGAACGACCATCTCAAAGCCAGATCTCAAGTCAGGGGCCATAGAGAGATCCTGACGCCCCAATAGGCAGATCTGGTAGAACAACTGAATATCTTCTGCAGGGACAGACGCAGCCAATTCAAGCATCTCAGAATAGTGACTAACGCCTTTATCCAATGCATCGGGAACAGTCTGCAGAATAGACACTTGATGCCAGATCGACAGCATATCGGTCAATACTGTATCGTAATCTGGACTCAACTCAGCCATTTTAGAAATTGTGGCTAATACCTCTGAGCCCTGACCCTGAGTTAGAGCCCTACAGATCTCAATGGCATATGCTCGGTCAATGGTTCCAAGCATTGAGTTGACGTCCGCTTCAATAATCTGACCATCTCCATGGCCGATTGCCTGATCTGTCAAACTCAGAGCATCACGCATACTGCCATCAGCAGCGCGCGCCAGAGCCCACAGCGCTGACTCCTCAAAGGTCAGTTTTTCCTCCTCCAGAACAAATTGCAGATGCTGACTAATGCGCTCGGCACTGAGATTCTTAAGATTAAATTGAAGGCATCTAGACAGTACCGTGATGGGTAGCCTTTCTGGATCAGTCGTGGCGAATAAAAATTTTACATGGGGCGGCGGTTCTTCTAGGGTTTTTAGAAGCGCAGTAAAGCTTTCTTTAGTCAGCATATGCACTTCATCAATTAGGTATATCTTAAACCTAGCCTTGGCCGGAGCATACTGCAGATTTTCTAGAAGTTCGAGCATATTGTCGATACCTCTGCGCGTTGCAGCATCAACTTCAACCAGGTCAATAAACTTACCAGCGGCAATTTCTTGACAACTATTACACACACCACAGGGTGTTGAAGTAACACCCTCTTCACAGTTAAGACACTTTGCTAATATTCGAGCGATGGTAGTTTTACCCACACCGCGAGTACCAGTGAATAGATAAGCATGATGAAGACGATCGCTGTCTAGGGCATTGATTAATGCCTTGAGTACATGCTCTTGCCCTGCCATTTCAGCAAAGGTATTTGGACGCCACTTGCGGGCAAGAACCTGATAACTCATAGTGCAATCTGCATCATTAAAGGTACCATTATAGGTGGATATCTAATGTCCGAAAAGACTTGATGGCGATGACCCCCAATAGCCACACCTCGGCGCCCAGTGTAACTACTACCGTTGCTCCCTTCCGGGCCTGGCGGGATTCATAGTCGACTGTCGCGAGGGGACCATTGGAGGCCACCATAAGACGAGTTATCAAAACTAACTGAGGCGCGCGATTATGCGAGGTTTGCAGGTCAAGTGCAACTTTGAACGCGAAGTCATAAAATAAACTTTTTCGGCTTAGGTATTTAACAACTTTATTCATATAATAGAAAAAACATGACAGGATGCTTAACAAGGTGAAATCCCAACCATACCTCAAAGTTATCTATTTTATAACGATTTTTGTCGCAACACAGAACCTTGGTGGCTGTAGTGATCGGGTCAATAATGTTACCTCGGGCAATCTCTCTGGTACTCTGCACTGGGGCAATGGCACAGAGCCACAAAGCCTTGACCCCCATATTGCCACTGGCGTTCCCGAGCATCATATTATTTCGGCTCTAATGGAGGGCTTGGTGTTTAAGGACAAAGAAACCTTGGAGCCAAGACCCGGCGTGGCGGAATCATGGGATATTAGTGAGGATGGAAGAGTCTATACTTTTTATCTTCGCAAAAATGCCCGCTGGTCCAATGGCGATCCCCACAATGCCCATGATTATGTCTGGTCCTGGTGGCGAGCGTTGCAACCAGGCTTGGGCAATCTCTATGCCTATATGTATTTCCCCATTGAAAATTCTAAGGCCTACTATGATGGTGAAATCGATGATTTTGCTCAGGTGGGGGTCAAAGCCCTAGACGACTTTACCTTGCAAGTGAGATTGGCCAACCCCACCCCCTATTTTCTGCAACTGCTGGATCATTACAGTACCTTCCCAGTGCACCGCGCCACAGTGGAAAAATTTGGTAGTGCCGACCAACGGGGGACTCGCTGGACCTATGAGGGAAATATTGTGGGTA
>CAXEWB010000307.1:0-7471 GCA_963999835.1 uncultured Cellvibrionales bacterium
CATGAGAAAATTAAAAAAACAATAGTTAAAAAGTAACAAGGCTTCACTGTGGCAAAATTTCGTTTACCATAAAGTTAGTCATTTAATTTTAGCACCGCCATAAAAGCTTGTTGCGGGATCTCAACATTTCCAATTTGTCTCATTTTCTTTTTCCCTTTTTTCTGTCTTTCTAGAAGCTTCCGTTTACGTGTGATGTCACCTCCATAACATTTTGCAGTAACATCTTTTCTTACCGCTTTTATGGTTTCTCTTGCAATGATTTTCGCACCTATTGACGCTTGGACAGGTATATCAAATTGTTGTCTAGGAATAAGCTCCTTGAGCTTTTCACATATCTTTTTACCCATAGAGTAAGCATTGTCAAAATGAATTAGAGCTGAAAGCGCATCTACAGGGTTGGAGTTTAACAAGATATCCATTTTTATTAATTTGGACTGTTTAAAGCCTATTGGTGAATAGTCAAAAGAAGCATACCCTTTAGATATAGACTTCAACCTATCATAAAAATCAAAAACAATTTCAGCTAGAGGCATGTCAAAAGTTAGTTCAACCCTTTCGGTTGTTAAATATGTCTGATTCTTAATCTGTCCTCTTTTTTCAATACACAGGCTCATAACATTACCAACAAAGTCTGATTTTGTTATAACAGAAGCTTTAATATAAGGCTCTTCAACCCTGTCTAAATGAGTAGGCTCAGGGAGATCAGATGGTGTATTTACAATAATTTGTTCATCAGGATTTTTCTTAGTGAACGCATGGTACGAAACATTAGGAACTGTAGTAATTACAGCCATATCAAATTCTCTTTCCAACCTCTCTTGAATAATTTCTAAGTGAAGCATCCCTAAGAAACCACAACGAAATCCAAAACCCAAAGCATCTGAACTCTCTGGCTCGTAGAAAAGTGAGGCATCGTTAATTGCGAGCTTGGCCAAAGCCTCACGAAAATCCTCAAAGTCATCAGAGTCCACTGGAAACATACCCGCATATACCTGGGGTTTAATACGCTGAAAACCGGGCAGTGCTGCAATCTCTGAATTACCCATATGGGTAATGGTATCCCCCACTGGCGCACCCAGAATATCCTTGATTCCCGCAACCATAAAGCCTACTTCCCCTGCCCGCAGTACACCTGTTTCAGTCCGCTTGGGAGTGAAAACACCGAGGCTATCAACCACATGGGGCTTGCCAATTGACTTGGCAATAATTCGATCTTTGAGATTAAGAGTGCCCTGCATCACTCTCACTAGGGAGACCACACCCAGGTAGTTATCAAACCAAGAATCAATAATCAGCGCTTGCAGAGGGGCCTCTGTATCACCCTCAGGGGGTGGGACCTGCAAGACCAATTCTTCAAGAATATTGTTAATACCATCGCCAGTTTTGGCACTGCAACGAACAGCTTCAGTGGCCTCAATACCAATAATATCCTCGATTTCATTGATGACTTTTTCAGGTTCAGCTTGTGGGAGGTCCATTTTGTTAAGAACCGGAATGACTTCCAAACCCTGTGCAATAGCCGTATAGCAGTTCGCTACGGATTGTGCCTCAACGCCCTGAGCCGCATCGACAATGAGCAGAGCACCCTCGCAAGCAGCTAGAGAACGCGACACTTCATAGGTGAAGTCAACATGACCCGGCGTATCAATAAAGTTGAGCTGATAGGTCTTACCGTCTTGCGCCTTATAAGGCAGCGTAACGCTCTGGCTTTTTATAGTGATACCACGCTCGCGCTCAATATCCATCGAGTCGAGAACCTGTGCTGCCATCTCACGCTCGCTCAGACCTCCACAGAGCTGGATAAAGCGATCGGCAATGGTTGACTTACCGTGATCGATATGGGCGATGATAGAAAAATTTCTGATATGACTGAGATCTGACAAAGTATTGGCTGCCATTCAAAATTGCGCGCAGATTCTAGCTCATTTAAGACCCTGACGCTATTGGACCCTGAGTCGGTGCCGACCCAACTATACAAAAAATTTGCAGAAAATCTGTGTTAATCGATAATAATCGTTCTAGAGACCGCCCATCCCTGACGATAAAAGCGAATGAGTATGGGCGTCTTATTTGGCAGTTCAGCAATTACATTGCGGTATTCGTCAACATCATCTATCCGGCTGTAACCAAGTTGAACTATGACATCTTCCGCTCTTATGCCAGCCAGTGCAGCTGCCGAATCTGACGATACTTCAGTTACCACAACGCCCCCTCGTACTCGCAGAGTTCTCAATTGTTCGGCTGACAACTCGTCTACACGCAAGCCCAGTCTATCGCCGCCCACATCGCCGCTTCCAGCCATGGCTAATCTATCATCATCCAGAGCACCTACCACGACATTAAGTACTTTGGTTTTGCCCTCTCTGACTATTCCTACCTTTACTTTGGTCTCTGGAACAACCATACCAACAACATGGGGCAAGTCGTCTGCATCAACTATTGACTGACCATCAAACGTGACAATAACATCTCCCGGCTCTATACCGGCACGACTCGCTGGACCCTCAGGCTCCACCGCATTAATCAGTGCTCCTTGAGGCCTGTCTAGTTGCAGTGATTCGGCTAGTGATTTATCAATATCTTGGATAGCAACACCTAGCCAACCGCGCTTAACAGAGCCCGTACTCTTTAATTGTTCTACTATAATCTGGGCCATAGAACTGGGTATGGAGAAGGAAAGACCGATTGAACCCCCTGAACGAGAGAAGATCTGTGAGTTAATACCCACAACCTGGCCATCAAGATTGAATAACGGGCCACCTGAATTTCCAGGATTAATAGCCACATCAGTCTGAATAAAGGGTACATAATTCTCACGTTGACTATTGGGAATACTTCGACCCTTTGCACTGACAATGCCTGCTGTCACTGAGTAATCAAGGCCAAAAGGCGATCCTATCGCCAACACCCATTCACCCACCTGCAGCTTTTCCGAATCGGCAAATACAAGCGGTTTCAAGCCTTTGGCATCGATTTTAAGTAATGCCAAATCAGACCGCCTATCAGTACCTATTACCTTCGCCTGATGCTCTGAGCGATCGGCAAAGAGTACTTGAATCTCTTGCGCTTGGTCTACAACATGGTGGTTGGTCAGAATATAACCGTCCTCGGAAATAACAAATCCTGAGCCAGACGATCGCACGGGTTGAGCGCGCCCTCCTGAACGGCCGCGCTGCTCAAAAAGATCTCGAAAAATATCCGGTAGTTGCTGCTGCGATGATTCACGTTGGGTCACCGTCAAGGTATTTATTTTTACCACTGCAGGAGATACTTCATCTACTAAATTGGTAAAGTCTGGTAAATCGGCGTGAGCATATGTCATTGCAACCAGCATGAATAACGAGTAAGTGAGCAGGTTTTTCAACACAGAATCATCTCCGATAAATTGGCACTACTAGAATGTTACGTGAAGTACAGCATCTGCCGATCAGTATTACAGAAATACAATACAGGATTTAATCTTGGGTTATGTCTCGTTTTAAAACTGTAGAAACGCACGAAAAGACCCCCACAAAGCAAACCCATCACGGCACCCATAAAATGTAAAATATCATACCCTGCCGGCAGGATCCAAAGGAACAGTAGGCTGAAAAATATAGGCAGTAAATAGACCAACAGGGATGCCATTACCACAACATCCTCTGGAATAGCGATAGTAACCTGTTCACCAATTGACAGATTGTGTAACTGATCAGTGCCTGCCAAAACACGGATGCGATTGGTCTTGCCAGTTAGCTTGGAAAGCACTTGAGTACCACAACCTTTCTGAGCGCTACAGGTTTCGCAAGCTGATTTCTGCACCGCATCCACCCAAACTGCATCAGGTTCAATCGCCACTACAGTTGCCGTTTCAAAAATCATTGTCCTGCAGACCCAGTATTAATTGCATTCAAACTAACAGCCATTGGTCTGACAGATGAGATAATGCGCCTAACTGTAGCCTGTGGCATCTGGCCTGAGACGGTTATTCTGTAGTTGCGGCCATTGTGCCTGTAACTTGCCATCATCATTTTTGTTGGACCTACATTAGCAGTCAATATAGGGTATTCCGATGACACTGGGGAGTCATCGATCAATACCGAGAAGACACTTATTCCATCAGTGTAAAATAACGATACTCTATCCTCATTGACAAACCGCTGTGTGGAGCGGACAAATCCGGGGGGAACCCATCTAGCAACCCATTTGATTGGAATCAGACTTTCCTGTTGTTGATACCCACCGCAGGTTTCAGTGTCAACTTGAGCAAATTTATCAGAAAAGCGAATCTCGACTGGAGTGGCAGGTTTAGATTCAAATTGGATATCCACATATTCAAAATTTTCGAGCATACGGCCTGAATGACTGAGCAAACTTGACTGCAACATAAGACCTGTCAGCTTATCAACACCAAAAAGGAAGCCATAGCGCAGATTATCTATTGGTAGAACCTGAATTCGGTATGCCTGCCGACCAGCAACTCGATACTCGCCCAAAACATTGAAACGATAATGCTGTTGTAACTCGTATCTATTGTCATTTCGATCACTGCACCCCTCTAGCAAAGATTTGCGCAATTGATCTTTAACTACCCTGTCCAAGTAGGAAATACGCTCATAGGCATAACCATCGAGGACCTGATGAGATACTTTGACATTGCGCTTGATTCGATTGGCCTCATAACTAAAAACACCAGAGTAGTTGAGACGTTTTGACACCTCGAACATTCTGTCGACAAGATCATGGGCGGTTATTTGTGCAACAGAAGTGCTAGCCAAGAGGATAGCAGACATTGCTAGCATTAGTTTGGAAAATGATTTTTTTCTTTTTGACATCATTATCAATGTCTACTCTGGTTCAATATCCTTACCAGCTTCTATGTGGCGAGCAAATGGTAACATGCCCTGAATTCCATTGCTGGACTCATTGGCAACATGATCTTCCAAAATCTCGCTCAATAGTGAAAGGACCTGTTGATCTGTTACTATTTCACGCTTTGGATTTACCTTGACCAACGTCATTGGTTGTTGGGTAGCACTCACTGTTCGCGCTTGAAGATTAGGCTTGAAATCTGCAGGAAATTGGGTGACAGGGCCTCGATTGAATTCATCTGCCTGAGTGTCCAACTGTGCAAGTTTTACATCCTCTAAATCTTGCAGGTCCATGAAGTGAATTTGTTGTACGCCAAGTATAGTCAGCATAGCAACACTTGCGGCAATGGCTAATCTCGCCACGGGATCAAATAACTTACCTACGGAACTAGGCGAGTGCGCCCTCTCATTTTCTATAGCACTAGAGACGGCAGATGAGATATCTTTAAACTCAACGGGAGCATCTGCCATTATATAAGAGGCTAAGTGGTATCTAGACCACTTGCCACGTAAACTTTTGCTATTGATTATGGATACTTGAGATTGTCGCTCAATCCCTACTTTGTTCAGAACCCGATGCATTTCCATTTCATTGGCTTCACCATCTAGCAATGCCGAGACTGATTCCGCCAAGGGCTTATCAACTTCGCTCATTCGTTATCCTCAATGTTATATTGGCTTTGTGTAAAACCACAGTCCTATGACCAATAGTCTTGCCAAAGGTTCAACAGTTTAACCATTTTTATCCAACAAATCTAAGATTCGATAATCCACAAACTCCCGAGCACGGAAAATACGTGATCTTACTGTACCCACAGGGCAGTCCATGATCAATGCAATATCCTCGTATGAAAGACCATCAAACTCGCGCAATGTCAGTGCGGTGCGCAAGTCCTCCGGAAGCGCCCCAAGAGCATTATCGATTACTCGCTTCAGTTGTTCGCCTAAAATTTCACTTTCTGGAGTCGCTTCATCTAGCATACGCTCATGCGTTAACAACTGTTCAGCGTCAGTAATATCTACATCGGTTGTCGCAGGGCGCCGACTCTTGGAGACCAGATGATTTTTTGCGGTGTTAACAGCTATTCTGTACAGCCAGGTATAGAATTGGCTATCACCTCGAAAGTTTGGCAGTGCTCTATAGGCCTTAATGAAGACCTCCTGAGTCACATCCGCCACTTCATCAATATCGCTGATGAACCGTGCCACAATAGCCTGTAATTTATACTGGTACTTGAGCACCAACAAATCAAAGGCTCTCTTATCACCCTTTTGCACTCTCGCAACTAGCTGGTGATCCGTTGGATCAGTGCTGGATTCCTTCATTAATTGTTCCGTTTTCGCCTCACGGCACTATCTTAAAAATTTTTTGGTGTGTTTTATGTTGATTATATCTCTACTTGGCACCACCAGTGTCAATCGAGTTAATTATTTTCCGTATGGCTTATTTTATCACCAGCGTCTACATCATATACTATTATGACAATTTTAATATGTATGGTTCATTAATGAATACAAATTTTACCTATGATGTTCTAGTCATTGGGAGTGGTGTAGCTGGTCTAACACTAGCACTGCAATTAGACAAAGGGTTGCGTGTTGCGCTGATCAGCAAGTCCACACTTCAAGGCGGGGCATCATGGCTAGCGCAGGGTGGCATAGCCGCGGTTTTCGATAAAGAAGATAGTGCTGATGCTCATATCAGTGACACCCTGATTGCTGGGTCTGGTCTCTGCCACGAAGACAGTGTTAGCTATGTGGTAGAAAACGGTCCCAATGCGGTTAACTGGCTGATCGATCAGGGGGTCGATTTTACTCTCGATGCCGATCAGATCCATTATCATTTGACCCAAGAGGGTGGTCACAGTCACCGCCGTATCCTGCATTCTGCAGATGCGACTGGAAAAGCGGTGACTAGTACATTGGTTGACCTTGTCATAGCGGCTCCAAACATAGATATCTTTGAGCACCACTGTGCCGTGGATCTCGTGACACAAGCCGATAATAATTCGCGAAAAATACGTTGTAGCGGTGCTTATTTGCTAGATATAGAATCGGATCAGGTATCACTATTTCAAGCAAAATCAGTGGTGCTGGCCTCTGGAGGTGCCAGCAAAGCATACCTTTATACTAGTAACCCAGATGGCGCCAGTGGTGATGGCCTTGCCATGGCTTGGCGACGAGGCTGTCGCGTTGCAAATCTGGAGTTCAACCAGTTTCATCCAACCTGTCTGTATCATCCAAAAGCAAAATCTTTTCTTATCACTGAAGCCCTTAGGGGAGAGGGTGCTATCCTAAAGCTTCCAGATGGGTCACAGTTTATGGATAAATTTCACCCTGATGCCGAACTGGCTCCAAGAGATGTTGTCGCCCGTGCCATTGACTTTGAAATGAAAAGACTGGGTTGCGACTGTATATATCTGGATATTAGCCATAGGTCAGCTGATTTTATTATCGAACATTTTCCAACTGTGCATAGCAAATGCCTAAAATTTGGTATAGATATTACCACTGATCCCATCCCTATTGTTCCAGCTGCTCATTACACCTGTGGCGGCGTTGTGGTAAATAAAAAGGGGCAAACCGACCTTTTACACCTCTATGCAATCGGTGAGACAGCA
>CAXEWB010000308.1:0-2664 GCA_963999835.1 uncultured Cellvibrionales bacterium
AGAATTCCCTGTGTTATCTGGTTTTATCTGGGCTTGTAACTTTTTTATTCTGGCCATTAGTCGATCTGTATCAGCGGCTAATTGTCGTACCTCTTGTTCAAAGTGCTGATATTCGATGAAACTGGGTGTGAGTCTAAGCTCCTCTTGGCTAACTTCTCGCAACGCCGATGTAGCACGATGTCTATTTTCAGCACCAAACTTAGCAGTTTTACGCACAATATCGCCAATAATATGCGCCGGGATATCACCCAGTACTTCTGCCAGAGCTGCTTCCCAGTCAATATCCAGTGTGGTCAAGAGTTCATTGAATTGGCGAAGGGACTCCAAGTTACCTGATACGTTTACGCCAGGGTCGGCAAAAGAGCTTGAATCCATACTATTGATAGCCAAATTAGCAAGGGCAACGAGCGAGCCACTCAGTGTGATCGCCGCCTCCCCCTGCCAGTCATTATGCAGGCTAATCCCCTGGCGATGAGGTTCTATTGCTATTTGTATCGGAGGCAATACACAGTCTATCAGCAATACCTTTTTATCAAGATTTTGCAGCTTCTTTTGGGTTGCAGGATCGAACTTCAGGGCCGTGTTAATGGTTGTTTCGAGACCGCTGAGAGCGATTGCATTGACCTTGTCAAAGATCATCAGGGTTTAATCCCTCTATGTACCGCGACTATACCGCCGGTAAGGTTTTGAAAGTCAGTGTTTGCAAAACCTGCTTCATCCATCATGCCGAGTAAAGTCTGCTGATCAGGGTGCATACGGATCGACTCTGCTAGGTACTGGTAGCTATCTGCATCATTGGCAAATAATTTTCCCAGTTTGGGGAGTACATTAAAGGAGTAGCTGTCATAAAGTTTCGAAAATAACGCATTTTTAGGTTTTGAGAACTCAAGAACCAAAAGCCTTCCACCTGGTGCCAGTACGCGCTGCATTGAGCGTAGTGCCATGGCCTTGTCAGTCACGTTACGCAGGCCAAAAGCGATGGTAATTAGGTTAAATGTATTATCGGGAAAGGGTAGATGCTGGGCATCGGCTTGAGTAAACCGGACATTGCTGTTTATACCTTGGTCAATTAGCTTGTCGCGGCCTCTTCGCAGCATTGACTGATTAATATCTGCCAACACCACAGAGCCCTCAGGGCCAACAAGGCGAGAAAATTTAGCAGCTAAGTCGCCAGTGCCTCCGGCAATATCAAGCACGCTGTGACCACTGCGCACCCCCGACATCTCAATAGCAACCTGCTTCCATAGGCGATGAATGCCCAGTGACATCATATCATTCATGAGGTCATAGTTGTCCGCAACTGAGTGAAACACCTCGGCTACTTTTCCTGCTTTTTCTTCGACATTGACTGTTTTATAGCCAAAGTGGGTAGTTTTTTCCGACATAGTTAGACACGCCTTAAAGCACAGCCCTCTATTGTAGCTTGAGTTGCAACAATAGGGTATTGCCAGTCATTGATTAGAAGATGTACCTGTTAGATAGCTACAAGAGTTTTACCACCTGAGTATCTGGCTCTCGGCTTTTGCCGGCCTGGTGGAGCTGATCGAGGTAGTTGGACCAGTTATGGCAATAGTTACTGCCCAAGTCATACAGGTAATCCCAGCTATAGATGCCCGAATCATGGCCATCGCTAAAGATAATTTGAAGCGCATAATTTCCCGATGGCACGACGGAATCAATCAGTACGTTCTGTTTGCCAAACTGTAACACCTGCTGGCCCTGTCCATGACCGCGAACTTCGGCACTAGGAGAGAAAACCCTCAAGTATTCCGCCGTTAGGTTGAACTGTTTCTGACCATACTCAAGACTGAGCGAATCTCTGTTTTCTGAAACTATAATTCGTTTAGGGACAGACATACATTACTATTAGTGATCTATCATAATTTAGAGGATAAATCGGCTTAGATCCTCATCGCTTGCGAGTTCTGCAAGATGCTTATTCACAAAATCCCCATTAATTGTAATAGATTTGCCACTGGCTCCCAGATCAGATGCATCGAATGATATTTCCTCAAGAAGACGCTCTAAAATGGTATGAAGTCGTCTTGCTCCAATATTTTCGGTACCCTCGTTGACCTCGAACGCTATTTCAGCAATTCGGCGTACGCCATCCTCAGCAAACTTTATTTTTAAATTCTCTGTTGCCATTAATTCACTGTATTGCTTGGTTAGTGAGGCTTTAGGTTCGGTAAGGATCCTCTCCAGATCCACTACTTCGAGAGAGTCTAATTCCACCCGAATAGGTAATCGCCCCTGAAGTTCAGGAATAAGATCAGAGGGTTTGGATAAATGAAAAGCGCCAGAGGCTATAAACAAAATATGATCAGTTCTTATCATTCCGTATTTAGTTGAGACGGTACTTCCTTCGATAAGGGGCAGCAGGTCCCGTTGTACGCCCTCTCGAGAGACGTCGGTACCCGATACTTCACCTCGACGACAGACCTTGTCGATCTCATCTAGAAAAACAATACCATTTTGTTCCGCAGCTTCCACTGCGCTGATCTTGATTTCCTCTTCGTTGATAAGTTTGGAGGCTTCCTCATCTTTTAATTGCTTCATGGCATCGGCAACGGTAATTTTGCGTGTTGCGGTTTTGCCTTTGTTCATAGTGCTGAACATATTTTGCAATTGTGAGGTCATCTCTTCCATGCCCGGAGGTGCCAT
>CAXEWB010000309.1:0-4550 GCA_963999835.1 uncultured Cellvibrionales bacterium
TACCCATCGGTGCTTCACCCGCCGCAATTTGCGAGGGCGTAAAAAAATAATTGGCGTTCTGCCCTAGCATATAAGCGATTAATAGCGCACCCACTGTAGCGGCAACTACTATTAGCACCACTATCTGTAAGCGCTGTTTACGAATCGGATGCATCGGCTTCCTCATTTTCTCTATTGGATTGATCAGTTGACAACTGGCTAGCGATCTCATCGATACATTTACGCTGTTGTCTGAGAGGGCTAATAATTAAACCAACCAGCACAGCAAGAGAGACACAAACCGCAAGCCAAACGTAGGGGCCGTGGCCATCCATCAGCATAAATTCTTGGAGATTAGCGAACTGCATAATTATGACTCCAAGCTTTTGTTGGCAATCATTTCTTTCACCCAAGTTGCCTTGCGCTCACGCTCTACTATCTGGGCGCGCGTATTGAGAATCAGTACCAGAGCATAAAAGCAGTAGAAACCAATAATCATGACCAATAGAGGAGCAAACATAGAGGGGTGCATACTGGGTGCGCCGGTTAACTTAATCGTGGCTGGTTGATGAAGGGTCTGCCACCAATCGACTGATTTATAAATAATCGGAATATTTACCGTGCCGACTAAACAGAGAATAGCACTTGATTTGTTGGCAACTTCTATACTGCTATAGGCATGTCTGAGTATTAACACCCCCATGTACAGAAACAAAAGAATTAGCATAGAGGTAATTCGCGCATCCCAGACCCAGTAGGTGCCCCAAGTGGGCTTACCCCATACGGCGCCAGTAAACAGAGCAATAAAGGTCAACGCAGTACCCAATGGTGCTGCAGAGTGCATCACAATATAAGAGAGTTTAATGCGCCAAATAAGGCCAACAGCACCGCTAATCGCCATAATGTAATAACCTGCCAGCGCCAGAAAAGAAGCGGGTACATGCAGATAGATTATTCTAAAGCTATTGCCCTGACGAGCATCTTCTGGGGCGTAGGCAAGCCCCCAAATGAGGCCAGTCGAAAGTAGCGCCAGGGTTAGCACCACTAGCCAAGGCAACCAGCGCTGGGTCTTTTGATAAAACCAACGTGGAGATCCCAAGCGGTGGAACCAGGTCCATTGCCTCGTTGTTGTCATTGCTTTAACCTCATCAATTAGCCCTCACTTGATACCCGTAATGCGCCCTCAATAGCTAGAGGACAAAGTGCAATGGCCAGTGCCAACAAAGCCGCTAAAACGGCCAGCGGCCCTGTCCATAATATTCCATCCACAGCACTTTGAACCGTAGCACTACCGAATATAAGTATGGGAACATAGAGCGGCATCACCAACAGTGCTAACAACACCCCTCCTCGCCTAAGCGGCAGTGTTAGGGCAGCTCCTACAGCACCTATAAAGCTTAAAATGGCTGTTCCCAGCGCCAAACTCAGTACCATTGGCAGCATCGCCTGAGCAGGGAGTGAGAACATCAAACCAATCACAGGCGACAACATTGTTAAAGGCAAACCCATCACTAGCCAGTGGGCTGCGACCTTACCCAAAATGGGAAGAAATAACAGATTGGGTGAAATTAACATCTGCTGTAAGGTGCCATCTTGGTAATCCTCAGCAAACAAGCTATCTACAGAGAGCAATGTTGCCAAAAGCGCCATTATCCAGATTAATCCCGGTGCCAATTTAACCAGCATCTGTGGAGCTGGCGTCACTCCTAAAGGTATAAGTGTTGAGACAATCAAGAAAAAAATCAGTGGTCTCGCCAAATCGCTTCTGCGTCTCGATAGAAGTAACAGATCAATCTGGAAATGGGCCTTAAATCCGCCACTATACAGGCTAGTCATTAAATGGCCCCGCACTCGTCATGCTGTACTTACGCGCGCTGATATTAGCCAGATCTTGATGAGATGAGAACAGCACAGCACCACCCTGTTGAAGATGTGACTGCATCAGTGTCTCAATCAGTTCCACGCCCTGTTTATCCAGTGCAGCAAAGGGCTCATCTAGAAACCAGAGTTTTGCATCAGTAGTAATTAACCTAGCCAGTGCAACCCGTCTTTGCTGTCCAGCTGATAACTGGTGGCATTGGGCGTGGTCACGGGACTTCAACCCTACCCTTTGCAGCGCTTGCGATATCTGATTAGGGGTTGTTTTTGAAGGACTTAACCAGCGCAAATTTTCCTCAGCCGTCAACATGCTTTTTACCGCTGATTGATGACCTATATAGAGTAAATTTGCGCGATAATCATAACGGGATTTTTCGATAGATTGCCCACAATAGTGGATACAGCCCTGACTGGGCTGCAGAAGCCCGGCTAGCAACTGAAAAAGCGTTGTCTTGCCAGAGCCATTGGGGCCTTGAAGATGAAGTGCATCGCCGGCACAGAGCGCCAAGTCAACAGGAGTAAAGAGCTGTTGGTCATTGCGCTCAAAGGCAATGTTTTCAACCTTAATGATAGGCTCAATGGACAATGGACTATTCCAAGTACTTAACAGCTGGGGTTGGTTATTATGCCAAAAAACAAAACCCGTTGCTCAGTGAAATCGGGCTAAATAGTGAAATCCAGTTAAATTTAGTCTAAACCATCAAAATCGTAGTCTTGGACCTGTCTACGCAACCGTGCTTCCTCCAGCTTGTCTTCAAGCTTTTTACGGGCGTCACAATCCTGCTTGATCTTACGCTTCACTGCAGCGGGAGATTCATCACTCTCATCAATCATGCTGTTATCATTAGAGATGGCATCTTCTTCGCTTAGAACTATATCTTGTTCACCGTCAATATCATCATCACCAACGATCATTGCTTTCCCTCAGCACCTGATTTTACCGAATAAAAGACAACATAATATTTTGCGAAAAATAAGTGCTTATTCTCTGCGAGTCAATAGTAAAATTAAGTTTTTTTCTCGATAAAAGAGAGGTTATCCAGCTACCTAATTCACTCTATCTAGAAAATAGTCCAAAACGACAGTTTTACGAAATCAAATCCACATAATTCACAGTTGCCTTATCTTGACAATCGTTTGAGATGAACTAAGTAGACATCTACAATAGGCAAAATTTTGAGATATAACTATGCAAATATTTCTGGTCGGAGGCGCTATACGCGACAGACTTCTCGGTTATCCCAGCAATGAAAAAGACTGGGTGGTCGTAGGTGCCACGCCAGAACAAATGATTGATCTCGGCTACACCCCTGTGGGTCAAGACTTTCCTGTTTTTATCCATAAACGAACGGGCGAGGAGTATGCCCTAGCTCGCACTGAGCGAAAATCCGGGCATGGATACAAAGGCTTTACCTTTCATGCCTCAAGCAAAATCAGCCTTGAGGAGGACTTAATTAGGCGAGATCTCACTATCAATGCGATGGCCGAAGATACTGAGGGTAATTTAATTGATCCCTATGGCGGTCAGCGTGATCTTGATCTAAGACTATTGCGTCATGTATCAGAAGCCTTTGTTGAAGACCCCTTAAGAGTATTGAGAGTGGCACGTTTCGCGGCTCGCTTCCACCATCTAGGATTTAAGATAGCGCCTGAAACCATGCAGCTAATGAAATCAATCGTCCAAGCCGGTGAAATGGATCACTTAGTCACTGAGCGTGTATGGAAAGAAACAAGCCGAGCTCTACTAGAAAAATCACCTGATATCTACATCGAGGTGCTGCGAGAATGCGGTGCTTTAAAGGTGCTGTTGCCCGAGGTTGATGACCTGTTTGGTGTGCCTCAAAGAGCGGACTATCACCCAGAGGTGGATACTGGTATACATACGCTAATGGCATTACAGCAAGTGGCAAAACTATCCGATTCTGGACCGGTTAGATTCAGTGTTTTAGTCCACGATTTGGGCAAGGCAATTACCCCAACTTCAGTACTTCCAAGCCATAAGGGGCATGAAACTAGAGGCCTACCTTTGGTGAAGCATGTCTGTGATAGGCTGGGCGTTGCCAATGAATACCGACAACTTGCCCTTGCAGTCACCGAATTTCATCTTCACTGCCACAAGGCACTGGAACTAAAGCCAAAAACTATTTTGAATTTGCTTACTGGTATTGGTGCACACAGAGACTCCTCTAGACTCAGGGATTTTTTGCATTGCTGCGAGGCCGATGCTCGTGGGCGCACTGGGTTTGAAAATCGACACTATCCCCCAGTAGACTACTTGAGTGAAGCCTTAGACAAGATATCTAGCATTAATATTTCTGACCTTGTAGAGGCCGGATTGGAGGGTGCAGAGATTGGTCGTCAACTGCAATTGCGACAATTGGCAGCACTAACCGAACTCAAA
Organism: uncultured Cellvibrionales bacterium; assembly: GCA_963999835.1. Lineage (GTDB taxonomy): Bacteria > Pseudomonadota > Gammaproteobacteria > Pseudomonadales > Porticoccaceae > HTCC2207. The sequence continues at coordinate 4,259 of CAXEWB010000309.1, forward strand.
GAGAATTTTATGATTGAGCAGGAGCAAAGGTGACACACGATAAAGTGGTACTTTTAACCGGTGCGGCGCGGCGGATAGGTGCAGTGACTGCACGACTTTTTCATCAACAGGGTTATAGGGTTGTTATCCACTACAATAATTCGGCCAGCGAGGCAGATAGGCTGTGCAAAGAATTAAATAGCGCGCGTCAAGACAGCTGTATTATGGTGCAAGCAGACTTAAACAGTGACGAGGGTATAGAGGCAATATGTAAACGCATAGTTGATCTGGGTCGACTGGATGTTTTGGTTAA
>CAXEWB010000310.1:0-1849 GCA_963999835.1 uncultured Cellvibrionales bacterium
AAAAAAGAACAAGAGAGAGTAGAGCAGGAACGCCAAAAATCCACCACACTTAAATCCCTAGCCGGCTCCATCGCCCATGAGATGCGCAATCCCCTCGCTCAGATTCATGGCAACCTCTATCTGATTGAAGAACTGCAAAAACAAATTCCCTACCTTTACGGTGCAAAACCCATTGTCGCTGAACATATCAAAAATGCTCAGCGCGTGATTCAAAGCGGTTTACAGGTGATTGATATCACCTTGGATGCCATCGCGGATAAACCGGTCAATACCCATAACTTCCAACTACTCTCAGCACAGGCCTTGGTTGAGGAAGCAGTGACTGATTATGCCTACGAGGAAGAAGAGCACGCCAATCTGGTATCGGTCGAGGGTGAGGACTTCAAACTAATCGCCGAACCGGTCATGGTGAAATATGTCCTCTACAACTTAATCCAGAATGCCCTGTGGTATGTCAAAGCCCTACCCGATGCCAAGATTGTTATTTCATTAAAACCTACTAAGAACGAATTTAACCAGATTGAGGTACGCGATACAGGCCCTGGTATTGCCCCCGAGGCCCTATCCAAGCTATTTGATAGTTTTTATACCTCTGGTAAACAGGGCGGTACGGGCTTGGGTCTCTCCTACTGCAAGCGCACCATGACTGCCTTGGGAGGCGATATCCGCTGTGAGTCAGAGTTGGATCAATACACCGTATTTACCCTCTCTTTGCCATGGGTATCTGCACAACAGCAAATGGCTTTTGCTAGGCGTATGCACGATCAGCAGGCACAGCAAGACAAGGAGACAGAGGCAGCTCACAGGAAAGAACAAGCGCCCACAGTGCCCAAAGTATCGCCCATCAATGGAGCGCCAGAAGCGGCAACTATATCACTGGTAAGCAAGACTGTGTTGGTCGCTGAGGACGATAATTTAAGTCGTAAGATTGTTAAAGCTATGGTGGAAAAACAGGGTATGCGATGTCTTGAAGCAGAGAACGGTCAGGTGGCTCTGGACTTATTAGCCGTACAATCTTGCGATTTAATTATTACCGATATGAAAATGCCCCTGATGAACGGATTGGAATTGATTGAAACGTTGCGCAAACAACAGACAAAAGGTTCTAATACTGATGCGCCTCTACCAGTTATTGTGGTCACTGCTGAAAAAGATAAGGCCGTCAATACGGCGTTACAGGCGGGGGCCTGTGATTATCTGAGCAAGCCAATTAGAGCTGAGAAGTTAATACCCAAATTACAGCAGTGGTTAGTGGCTTGAGCTGACTCTGATATCTGTAGGGCAAACTATAGACAATAGGTGAGTGTACTTGGAAAACCTAGACCAGTTAAATCCTTAGATCAAGCATAGGTAGAAAGAAGCAAAGGTTTGCAAGTGTAAATGGAGGCGCAGATGGGCTACATCCAATAAGCTAATCCATTAAAGGATAAAGGATGCAGATATTGGAATAATATTGCATTGCCCACACATTTAGATTCCACATCCTATTATTAACACATTAAAAACACTTAATCTGGAAAAATCTACTTGTGTCTTGCAATCACAAACATAGAGTAAATGCTTGTTGATAATTGACACAAATCGCGTACTCAGTGGACAAATTTACCTTCGACTCTTACTCGATTTCCAACGCTATGCAAATTTTTCGACTATTATCTAAATGAGTTGTGAAGGGTTTAGTGAAATTGTCCTAGCGCTCGCTTTTATGCAGGTTACTCATACCTACTGTAACCTACCCATGATTATCGCAAAATAAAACCTCACTATGGAGTACCTCTGTGATTATTAAAGGAATTGGCGCCAGTTTGCCATCGCGTGTAGTAACTAATGAACATATGATTGAGATGAT
>CAXEWB010000311.1:0-6537 GCA_963999835.1 uncultured Cellvibrionales bacterium
AGGCAATACCTCCGCCAGAACCACCCATGGTAAAGGAAGGACGAATAATACAGGGGAAACCAAAGCGGTCAGCAACTTGGTATGCCTCCTCCATACTGTGGGCAATACCTGAATTAGGTGTTTCCAAGCCGATAGATTTCATAGCCTTATCGAATCGCTCACGATCCTCGGCCTTGTCAATAGCATCAGCATTGGCGCCAATCATCTCTACACCAAACTGATCAAGTACGCCATGCTTGGCAAGATCTAATGCACAGTTAAGCGCTGTTTGCCCTCCCATAGTTGGCAATAGCGCATCGGGGCGCTCGGCTTCAATAATCTTTGCTACTGTTCGCCACTCAACCGGCTCTATATAGGTAGCATCAGCCATCGCTGGATCAGTCATTATGGTCGCTGGGTTTGAATTAACCAGAATAACTCTATAACCCTCCTCACCAAGGGCTTTACAGGCCTGAGCGCCAGAATAGTCAAATTCACAGGCCTGACCAATAATAATAGGTCCCGCACCTAGAATAAGGATGCTTTTAATATCGGTTCTTTTTGGCATAACCTCTCCAGAAGTTCCAGACAACTAGCGCCTAGCTTCCATTAATTGAATAAAGTGATCGAATAACGGTGCTACATCATGGGGGCCCGGACTGGCTTCTGGGTGCCCTTGAAAACTAAATGCAGGCTTATCAGTGCGCTCAATCCCCTGAAGTGAGCCATCGAAAAGAGATCGATGAGTTGCTTTGAGACAACTAGGCAAACTTTTTTCCTCAACAGCAAAACCATGATTTTGGCTAGTTATCATTACTTGCTGAGTTGCTAAATCTTGTACTGGATGATTGGCGCCATGATGACCAAATTTCATCTTTACAGTTTGTGCTCCAGAGGCCAACGCTAATAGCTGATGACCTAGGCAAATACCAAATAGAGGCATGTCTGCATCAATGAGCTCCTTGATAGAAGCTATCGCATAGTCACAGGGTTCGGGATCTCCGGGACCATTTGATAAAAACACTCCATCCGACTTCATCGCTATAACTTCACTAGCGGGAGTTTGAGCGGGCACCACTGTAAGCTCACAACCACGATCAACCAACATTCTTAAGATATTGCGTTTAACACCAAAGTCGTAGGCCACTACTTTGAAACTGTTACCAGATGCCTGTTTCTCAGCCGCGACCAATGACCAACTAGGTTGCTGCCATTGATAGTTTTTAGAGGTGGTAACCTCCTTCGCCAAATCCATCCCCTTGAGACCGGGAAACTCCTTGGCTAATGCGAGGACTTTATCAATTTCGATATCACCGGCCATGATGCAGCCATTTTGTGACCCAGTTTCACGCAAAATTCTTGTTAACTTACGTGTATCAATGTCAGCAATTCCTACAATGCCATTGGTGACGAGATAATCATCCAGCGACTTCTCACTGCGAAAGTTTGAGGCCATTAATGGCAGATCACGAATGACTAAACCAGCCACCTGAATTTTGTCTGATTCTTCATCCTCGGGATTAACACCAACATTGCCTATATGAGGATAGGTCAATGTAACGATTTGATGAGCATAGGATGGGTCTGTAAGTATTTCCTGGTAGCCACTTAGGGCTGTGTTAAAGACAACTTCACCAACAGAGATTCCATCAGCACCGATGGAGGTTCCTTTGAAAATTGTCCCATCTGCAAGTGCAAGCACTGCCTCCCGAGTAGTCTGGGAATTCACAAAACCTCCTAAAATATGATGTGTTGAATTTGGAAAAACCAACCGGTTATTTGCAAAAAAACGAGATGAAACTTAATGTCTCACCTCGTTTTATTAAAAATATCCAGTATTGACTTCTCCGTTCAGGGCCACTCCAATCGAGCGGTACTGATAAAGTATTCTATTGCAAGCAGAGTTGTTTTGTCTATCTTTAGCTGGGTTAAATTGCTTAAATATTTAGGCTTAAAACATCTTGCATTGAAAAAAGGCCGCTGGGCTTATTATGCAACCACTCAGCTGCGCGTGAAGCGCCACGAGCAAAGGCCATCCGGCTTGATGCCTTGTGAGTAATCTCTACCCGCTCGCCCTCGGCAGCAAACAATACCGTGTGATCGCCCACTACATCTCCAGCCCTCTGAGTTGCAAAGCCAATTGTCTGCCTGTCTCGCTCTCCAGTCTGACCCTGACGACCATATACCGCAACTTCCTTAAGCTCACGACCCAATGCACCAGCGACGGATTCGCCTAAGGATAAAGCTGTACCAGATGGCGCATCGACCTTATGACGATGATGAGTCTCAGAAATCTCAATATCAACTTCCTCACCAAGAATTTTGGCCGCTATTTCTGCTAACTTAAAACATAGATTGACCCCAGTTGCAAAATTTGAAGCCATACAAATCGCGGTCTTTTCAGCACATTGATTGATTTGCTCCAACTGTTGATCATTGAGGCCCGTGGTGCCAACCACAATTTTCTTGCCATGTTGAGCACAGAGCAGTGAGTTTTCAATTGTGTGACTGGGTGTACTGAAGTCGATTAACACATCGAATTGATCAATAACTGATTGTAGGGACCCAACAACTTGAACACCATTCTTACCCAAAGCCGCCAGCTCCCCAGCATCGGATCCAACCAATGAACTTTCGGGACGCTCCAAAGCTGCAGTTAACTGCATAGTACCAGAGGCCTGAATGACTTCAATCAAGGCCCTACCCATGCGACCGCCTGCACCAGTAACAGCAATATTAATCATAATTTTGCTTCCAAATTTTATAGACTAGGGTTAATTGGTCAGATTATCAAAGAATTTTTTCACGCCATCAAACCAGTTAGTGGTTCTAGGTGAGTGTTTACCCTTCAAACTGCTATCAAAGCTTTGCAAAAGCTCCTTCTGGTCTGCACTAAGGTTGATCGGCGTTTCTAGAACGACTCGGCACAGAAGATCACCAACACCACCACCGCGCACAGGTGCCACCCCTTTTCCTCTAAGCCTAAATAATTTACCGCTCTGAGTTTCGGGCGGAACTTTTAGCTTAACCTTGCCGGATAGTGTTGGTACCTCTAACTCACCACCCAATGCTGCTTGAGCGAAACTGATGGGGACTTCGCAATGAAGATGGCTTCCCTCTCGTACAAAAATTGGATGGTCTCGAACATGCATTTGCACATAGAGATCCCCACAGGGCCCACCGTTTGGCCCAGCCTCACCTTTTCCTGACAGACGAATGCGATCTCCTGTATCGACACCAGCAGGAATTTTTACTGATAAGGTTTTACGCTCTTTTCTAACGCCTTGACCATGACAATCACCACAGGGGTCTGAAATTATCTTACCTTTGCCACGACAGTGCGGACAGGTCTGTTGCACAGAAAAGAAGCCCTGAGATATACGAACTTGCCCAGTACCACCACAGGTATCACAAGTTTTAGCGGAAGTGCCAAGACGAGCACCTGAACCGTCGCAGGTTTCACAGTGCACCATGGTTGGCACATCAATTTGTATCGTCTTCCCTTTTACCGCATCTTCGAGGTCTAATTGCAGATCATAGCGCAGGTCTGAGCCCCTATCGGGCGTTGACTTTCGACCCCCACCGCCGAATATATCGCCAAACACATCGCCAAAAACATCACTGAATCCAGCACCGCCAAAGCCACCAGCTCCGGCACCAGCACTGGGATCCACACCGGCGTGACCGAAGCGATCATAGGCTGCCTTTTTTTCCTCATCACCAAGGATCTCATAGGCCTCTTGTGCCTCTTTGAACTTTTCCCCAGCCTCATCATTGTCTGGGTTGCGGTCGGGATGATATTTCATCGCTATACGACGAAATGCCTTTTTGATCTCTGGATCAGAAGCTGATTTATCCACTCCCAATATTTCGTAGTAATCGCGCTTTGCCATGTAGTTCAGTGTTTCCTTGGTGAGAATAAAATTAGGCGCGAACAGTGTTCGCGCCTAGTTGGAGGTAACAACATCTTACCCATGTCTATTTACTATCTTTTTTCTGCGCTTCGTCTACTTCTTCAAACTCCGCATCCATTGCGTCCTCGCCCGGTGCTTGATCCTCAGTAGCACCAGTAGCCTCAGCCTGCTGTTCAGCATAAAGCTTTTGCGCCAAACCGGCCGAAGCCTCTGAAAGCTCTTTGGCTGCAGAATCTATGGCCTCTTTATCATCACCTTGAACGGACTCTTCAACTTTAGCAATGGCGGCCTCAATCGCTGACTTCTCATCATCTGATGCTTTGTCGCCAGCTTCTTCAAGCGTCTTTCTGGCGGCGTGGGCTAAGCCATCGGCTGTATTACGAGCCTGAACAAGCTCTTCAAACTTCTTATCTTCTTCCGCATTGGCCTCAGCATCCTTAACCATCGCCTCAATTTCATCATCGGATAGACCAGAAGATGCCTTGATAATAATCGATTGTTCTTTGCCAGTAGCCTTATCCTTAGCGCTTACATTGAGTATGCCGTTGGCATCGATATCAAAGGTCACTTCGATCTGTGGCATGCCGCGGGGTGCGGGAGGAATATCAGCCAAATCAAAGCGTCCCAAGGATTTATTCTGTGCAGCCTGCTTGCGCTCTCCCTGAACCACATGGATAGTCACTGCGGTCTGATTATCGTCAGCAGTTGAGAAAATCTGTGATTTCTTCGTTGGAATCGTAGTGTTCTTCTCAATCACTGGCGTTGCGACAGCACCCATGGTCTCGATACCTAAGCTCAGTGGCGTAACATCTAACAAAAGTACGTCTTTTACATCACCTGCCAGCACCGCACCCTGTAACGCAGCACCCACAGCCACTGCTTCGTCTGGATTCACATCCTTGCGTGGCTCACGACCAAAGAACTCAGTCACTTTGTCCTGTACGAGAGGCATACGTGTCTGACCCCCAACAAGAATTATCTCATCAATTTCAGAAGCAGATTTACCAGCATCCTTGAGTGCGATTTTCAGTGGTTTCAGTGAGCGCTCAACTAAATCCTCAACTAGCGACTCTAATTTGGCTCGAGTCAACTTGACCACTAGATGTTTGGGGCCAGTTGCGTCAGCCGTAATATAAGGCAGGTTAACCTCAGTTTGGGTACTTGATGAAAGTTCAATTTTAGCCTTTTCAGCAGCCTCTTTTAGCCGCTGCATTGCCAGGGGGTCACCCTGTATATCAATGCCACTATCGGCTTTAAATTCTGATGTAAAGTATTCAATAAGACGTAGATCAAAGTCTTCACCACCAAGAAAAGTATCTCCATTAGTGGCAAGCACCTCAAACTGCTTCTCGCCATCCACATCAGCAATTTCAATAATTGAAATATCAAAGGTACCACCACCCAAGTCATAGACTGCCACCACGCTATCACCTGCGGTTTTATCAATTCCATATGCCAATGCGGCTGCCGTTGGTTCATTGATAATTCGTTTGACATCAAGACCAGCAATACGACCAGCATCTTTCGTGGCTTGACGCTGTGAGTCATTAAAGTAGGCAGGAACCGTGATCACAGCTTCTGATACGGTTTCACCAAGATAATCCTCAGCTGTTTTCTTCATCTTTTTAAGCACTTCTGCAGAAATTTGAGGCGCAGCTTTGCTCTCACCTTTAATCTCTACCCATGCGTCACCGTTGTCCGCCTTAACAATTTTATATGGCACCATCTTGATGTCTTTTTTAACCACATCATCGTCAAAACGACGACCGATTAAACGCTTGACTGCATAGATGGTATTTTCTGGGTTTGTCACTGCCTGTCTCTTTGCAGATTGACCCACGAGTATCTCCCCATCGTCGGCAAAAGCGACGACTGATGGTGTAGTACGAGCACCCTCTGCGTTCTCTATAACCTTTGGCTTATCGCCCTCAAGGACCGAAACACAGGAGTTGGTGGTGCCCAAATCGATTCCGATAATTTTTCCCATTACTTATTTCTCCATCACTTTAAAAAGTCTATTGCTAGGGTTAAATATTCTGTTCTGTTGCCGTTAATGTGGGTTCTATTTCACAAAATTCAAGTGTGATTTCCACAAGTTTGTTAACTAAGGGGCTGTGGAGACTACAACCATTGCTGGACGAATCAAACGACCATTGAGTTTGTAACCCTTTTGAAATACCTCCAGAACCGTATTGGGCTCAACATCTGGATTTGGCACCATACTCACTGCCTGATGGTAATCGGCATCAAAAGGTTCACCATTGGGGTCAACTGCCTCAACTTTAAATTGCGCCAAGACATCCATAAAACTTTTAAGGGTTAAATCTATTCCCTCATAGATAGCTTTCTGAGCGTCATCGTTGGCATCGATTGCATCTAAGGCGCGCTGCAAATTGTCAACGACTGGCAGTAGCTGACTGGCAAATTTTTCCAGCCCATACTTGTGGGCATTTTCCACATCGCGTTCGGCACGACGGCGAATATTTTGCATCTCCGCCTGCAGTCGCAGTAGCTGATCATTTGCAGCATTAAGCTGCTCTTGTAGACTATCTAGCTGCTCAGCATCACTGCCATCAAGCAACTCAGCCTCTATCTCTGCGTCTGTTACATTTTCAGTTTTTGACTGTGGTTTATCCTCAGATTC
>CAXEWB010000312.1:0-2298 GCA_963999835.1 uncultured Cellvibrionales bacterium
GAATAGCGCTTGGTTATCCACCACCCCGCCCCTACTGGTATTAATTAAAAGACTCTGCGGATTTAACCGATCCAGAACCTCTTCTTCAAATAGATGAAAAGTTGGATAAGGGCCATCAAAAGTTAAAGGAGTATGCAACGAAATAATGTCACAGTCATACAAGTCGTCAAAAACGCAGAGGTCTGGGATTGTCGCAGACAGCAAAAAGGGATCGTAAACTCGAGTAGTAACACCCAGTGACTGCAGGTACTGATAGAGACGTCCTCCCACATGGCCACAACCTACTATTCCAACTGTTTTACATTGCCATTCAGAGCATAGATTACAAAATGTGGATAATACATACTCAACAACTGCCTGAGCATTGCAACCCGGTGCGTAGGCAAAGTGGATATTATTTGTAGCTAAGTAATCGGTATCAATATGGTCAATACCCGCTGTGGCAGAACCCACAAATTTTATTGAACTGCCTGACAAAAGACTCTCATTTACCCGAGTAACAGAGCGCACCAGAAGCATCTCAGCACCAGCAATGGTATCAGCGCAGATATCACGTCCTGGCAACAATTTAACTTCACCAAACTGACCAAACAATTCTTGCACTAAAGGCATGTTTTGATCGGCAACTATATTCATTAATCAACCCGTGAAATTCTGTGTACTATCTTTTCGAGATCTCTGCTTTAATTGCTTTGCTCGATAATCAAATGACTCACCAAAACCCATTTCTTCACAAAATAACGCAAAAGCATCACTGTGCACGCCCGTCCACGCAATCTCATCACAATTTGGCACTGAATCAACCTCTTGGACAATAGATGCAAGTTGGCGCGATAACCTTAATTGCTCACTACATTCAACTATCTTAGCGGCAATTTTAGCCGCACCACGAATGGGCAGAGTGCCAACTTTCTCAGTATTAGCTAGTATGTCATTAATACAAGAAAAGTGCCCTAGCAACTGCGTTGCTGTTTTGGCTCCTACACCTGGCACACCCCTAATACTATCACTGGCATCCCCTACTAGCGCTAGGAAGTCTGCCATTTGATCACAGCGAAACCCTAGCTTTTCCTCGAGCTGTGCTTGGTCTTTCATCTTTGATTGACCAAAATCCCAATATAAATCACTGGGTTTTATCACCTGCATTAAGTCTTTGTCTCGACTTACCACGATAGGTTGTGCGCCAGATGTCCTAATTTTCGTCGCTGTACTGGCAATTAAATCATCCGCTTCGTAGTCTTTGCTAGCCATTTCACATATACCCAATGTGCGACATAATTGGCGAGAGGCATTGAGCTGAAAGGCCAATGCTGGATCAGGTAGCTCCCGATTAACTTTGTATTGAGTACAGAGTTGATGACGAAATCCTGTTTTGAGACTTTCATCAAAAGCACAAAAAATTAACTTGGGATTCTGAGATTTGAGTATATCCAATAAAAATTGGGTAAACCCATACACAGCCTGAGTGGGATAACCATTTTCTAGAGCATGCCATTTTTCAGGCAAGGCAAAATAGCTACGGAATATATAGATTGATGAGTCAATTAAAAGGGCTTGCACAGAATACTCTCAATATTTTACAAAAGTTTTGTAGTGATAGGTCTCATAAGGATTATTGACGGCAAATGCCTTCGTCAACCCCTTGATGAAACAATCTGCTCTGGTGGGTAGTTGACTGTTTTCGCACCAATGAAGACACTGATCAACTATTGCACGCGCAAATAATTGGTAAGCCCTATTATCTTCATGATCTGTGCTATTTAAATTATCCAAACTGATAGAAAAATCATGATCACAAGCAATAGAGAACATCCATTCAAGCGCCTGCGGTTTTACTTCAACTTTTTCAAATAGCCTTTGCTCTGTAGTCGAGCGACCATCAGGGCTGTACCAATAACCAAAGTCCTCTTTTAACAACCTCTGTGGTCCTGCGATACACCAGTGTGCGACCTCGTGAAGTGCGCTTGATAGATAATTGGCTCGAAAAGATAATTTATGTAGCTGATTAGTGCTGATTGCAGGCTGGTACAAAGGCTCCTGCGCTCCGCCAATCAAGTAGGTACGATAACTATTATTGAAGAGCCGATTGAACAGTGAAACAACCGTCATTAATTTATCAGACTCCAAAACAGACATTTCACTCCCAAGGATCAGTACTGTGACTAACGCAAGCGGTTGAAGCAATCGTCGAGTAGTACTGTTCGGTGATAAATTCTCTACCTGCTAGCAGATGCTCAACATACCAAGTTGCGGGCATTAATTTATTGTCAATGACACTTGGATTAGCGATGTAAACCC
>CAXEWB010000313.1:0-2459 GCA_963999835.1 uncultured Cellvibrionales bacterium
ACCAACCGGTATAGGTGTTGGTTTCTCTTTCCATGAGAATCTTTAATATCTCCTTTCATCCATAGATTTTAACATTCAAAATTGACCGCCGCTAAAATTTTTAGCCTCCAGATCTTGATTGCTTTTACCCTGTGGTTTGTGTAAAGTTCCGCTCCTCTAATCTGACTGTATAAGGCGTTCCAGCCCTGTTCATAAAGGTTTTCCGGAGAGGTGTCCGAGTGGTTGAAGGAGCACGCCTGGAAAGTGTGTATGCGTTAATAGCGTATCGAGGGTTCGAATCCCTCTCTCTCCGCCAATTTTACTCCTTTTTATCCTATACAGTGATGTGATAGGGTTAATCTACTACAAGTCCTTCCATATCAAAACTCTATATTGTCTGGAAAAATATGAGTACTTTGCACAAACTCAGAAATCACTGTCTATGGCTCCCACTCCTGCTATTCATGACTGCTTGTGGCGGCGGTGGGGATAATAGTTCAGGTCAAACACCAGTAGAGGATAATGATAACGACACGCCTGAATCTAATGGATACGTATGGGAGGAGGCTACTCCTGAATCTGTAGGTATGGACTCTAATAAGATCTCTGCAGCCTTTGATGCTGCATTTGCTGATGGCACCTACACACAGGCAGCTCTAGTGATCAAAGACAATAAGTTAGTCTATGAGCGTTATCGCGGTATTTTGCCCGGTGAAGCATCCACATTGGCGATTTCCTTAAACAGGGAACCAGAAGATTTTGATGATACCTACGGAACCAGAGACCGTTTTAGTATAGCCACCTCTTGGTCTACGGCTAAATCCTTTACTAGTGTTCTTATTGCTATTGCTATTGAGCAGGGACATATTGATTCCCTTCAACAGAGTGCCTCGAAATTTATTACAGAATGGGCTGATGATGATCGATCACAGATTAGTATTCGTAACCTATTGGATATGCGGTCGGGATTAGATTTAGTCTGCTTTGATAGCACCGTAGGGGCATTGGGAACCTGTTCAGAGTCAGATGGTACGGGCGGAGCTCTTGTTTTCTCTGATAATCAGATGACAGGCTGTATTAACCGTCAGCTATCACAAACGGGTGTATTCCGATCCTGGTATAGTGGTATCTTTGAGTCTGGATACTGGGTTTATTCCAACTGCGACACTATGGTCTTAGGCGAGATATTATATCGAGCTACAGGGCAGGATTTACAAACCTATGCTGATATAAACCTCTTTTCCAAGATTGGAATGCAGGCCCAGTGGTGGCGTGACTATGATGAAAGCGCGCAAGTAGATGGCAACTACCTAGCCTACTGTTGTTTAGATGCAACACCTAGAGATTTTGCTAAATTTGGTCAGCTACTTATGAATAATGGTAGCTGGGATGGAGTGCAGATTATACCTTCAGATTATATTGACCTGATCAAAAATATCGTGGTTGATTCAGTAGTCGCTGAGAGTTTTGGTGGAGTAATCAGCTATGGTCTGCAATTTTGGACTATGTTCCCCACTACGCAAAGCGATGGAACAGTCTATCCACCGGCAAATAGAATCTATGCGACTAAGGGCTATGATGGTCAGTATATTATGATGGACTTTGACAACAATCTTGTAGTGGTTCGTAACAGTATCTATAATCCGTCGCTAAGTCGCAGTGATGAAAGGAGAATGAAAATTGTCTTGGGTGACTTAGAAAGTACGAACTATGTACTCTCTTTACCTGCTGGTATTGGATTGCTCACGGGTTCTAGTTTCTCTCAAGCTAAGCTTCTCTATGGTGTTACACAAGCAATTAACAGTTCCTCTCAGTAACTTTCTCAGCAACTCTCTCGGTAAATATTATAAGGCCACAGGAAGATGCTTATAAAAGTTGCAACTGACTGCAAAGAGCATGAGGTAACTGAGGAAAAAGTTTACTTTGAACGCCGAAAAATACTCACACAGATGGGGTATTTAGGGACAGGTACGCTATTGGGCTCTCGTGCTTCAGCAGCAGGATTCAATTTTTTCTCATCAGATTCTCAACAGAAAGTCTTTGAGCGCCGTGACCTATCAGTTAAACCTGTGCCTAGAGGTGCAGAACCCCTGACACCAGAGGAAAAGGTGATTAGCCATAACAACTTTTATGAGTTTGGTGCGCAAAAACATCAGCCTGCTGAGTTGTCGCAATCATTTAAAGTAAACCCCTGGCAATTAAAAGTTTATGGGGAAGTCGAAACTCCCCAGACCTTTGGTTACGATGATTTATATTCGGTATTCGATCTCGAGGAGCGGATTTACCGATTACGCTGCGTAGAGGCTTGGTCAATGGTGATACCATGGGTTGGTTTTCCCATGGCTAAACTTGTTAAAAGAGCTAGGCCAACTTCTAGGGGTAAGTATCTTGCTTTTGAGACCCTCTATGATCCAGAGCAAATGCCCGGACAACGCAGTCGTCGACTTGGGGGAGGTGTAGACTATCCTTACGTTGAAGGG
>CAXEWB010000314.1:0-2305 GCA_963999835.1 uncultured Cellvibrionales bacterium
CCCAACCGGGAGGATTTTATTCCTCCCATTAAGGCATTTATCGAAAAGATAAAGCATTTTGATAATCTTAAAATCACGACTTTTCCAACCAGTACTGTGATTCAGGGTGACTATGACCATGCCATGCACGCGGTGCAAAAAACTATTCAAGGCTGCTATGAGGAATTTAATATGGCAGTCTATGTAATGAAAGTGATTCCAGGGTATGAGGCACTAAAGTAGTGCCCGAATGGGTGGGTCTAGAAACCGTTGCAGTGGTGTTAGGTATCGCCTATCTATTGTTAGCTATGCGAGAAAACAGCCTCTGTTGGTACTGTGCCTTTGTCAGCACTGGTATCTATATCTGGATATTCGGCGATGTCAGCTTGTATATGGAGGCTGCGCTTAACGCCTATTATATGCTGATGGCAGTTTATGGCTGGTATCAGTGGCAACGAGGAGGCGCAGGGTCGAGTGGAATCCAATTAAGCTGTTTGAGCTTAAACAGTCATCTAGTCGCTATTGGTATAGTTTTGGTTTTATCGCTTATATCGGGCTATTTATTAGCCCAAAGTACAAATGCCAGAATGCCCTATCTTGATTCTTTTACCACTTGGGGCAGTGTGCTTACTACCTATTTGGTAGCGAGAAAGGTTGTGGAAAACTGGATTTATTGGATTGTAATCAACTCAGTCTCAATCTTTTTATATATTGATCGCGAGCTCTATCAAACAGCAGGGCTATTTAGCCTGTACCTTATTTTAGCTGTTATCGGCTATATTGCCTGGAGAAAAGCCTATCTCAAGCAAAGCAATGAGTCTGACTAAACTGGCACTAAATGAATGGCGTCAATGGCAGGCGCCTTTCCACGCTCAGCCTAAAATTATCCAACAACTAGAGGGCGGTCTTACCAATACCAATTATGTTATCGAGTCGAATTCTCAGCGTGCAGTACTAAGAATCAATAATCCTGAGGCAGAGAAGCTAGGCGTTAATCGCCAAACGGAAATCACTGTTCTAAAGACGTTACAGTCTACCGGCTTAGTGCCAGAGTTATATTTTGCGCATAGTAATTACCTAGTCAGTGAGTATATTGATGGGGTTATTTTGGATGATGATAAAGCCTCAGACCCCAGAGTTAAAAATCAAATCGAGCAGGGCATAGAGGTTTTTCAGAGGCAACAGTTTACTGATTTGGCGGTGCGTAATTATGAGGCTTACTTACGCGAATACTGCAATCAAATTAGTCCCAATTATCTTGATGAAACAACGAGGCAATCGCTACTTCAAATAGCCCGCGATATAGATGCTCAAGATTGGCATCCAGTGCTTTGCCATCATGATTTAATACCAGAGAATATAATGATGGACGCCCGTGGCTTGATCTTTATTGACTGGGAATATGCCTCTTTGGGTCATCCACAATTTGATTATATGCGTTTAATCAATAGCCATCATATTATGGATATCCCTACTAATATGTGTGGCTTACAGGCTCTGCAAGCTATTTTGATCCATCTCTGGTATGCCATTCGCTATCCCGAGCTTAGACAAACAGCAGGACAAAAACTCATTAAAATAATTGAAACGGTGCAAGCCAAATTATGAGTAAATACAAGCAATTAACTGCTGAGGAAGAACGCATTATCGAGCACAAAGGCACTGAAATGCCTTTTACTGGGGAGTACAATGATTTTTTCGAGCCAGGTATTTATACTTGCAAGCGCTGTAATGCCCCTCTGTATAAATCTGAAAGTAAGTTTGCCTCTCACTGTGGTTGGCCGAGCTTTGATGATGAAATTGAGGGTGCGGTTATACGTCAGATTGATGCTGATGGCAGACGCACTGAAATTCTATGCAGTAACTGCGGCGGTCATTTGGGGCATGTGTTTGAGGGTGAGCAGTTCACGGCGAAAAACACACGACACTGTGTCAATTCACTCTCTATGACATTTATTGCCGACAAGTAATTTGTCTGGGTAAAGCATCGTAATGCCTGACTAGCTATCCTCAGAAGATATAGACTCTTTCGGCCGCACCATTCGTCCAAAAAGCACACCAATTTCAAACAGTAGCCACATGGGTATTGCCAGCAGTGTTTGGGAAATGATATCTGGAGGCGTTAACAACATGCCGAAGATAAAGCATAGTACAAATACATAGGGTCTTTTCTTTGCTAGATTATCTGGATTTACCGTCCCCAGCCAAGACAGGATAACCACGACGATAGGTATTTCAAAGCTGAGACCAAAGGCCAAGAATAACTTTAGTGCAAAATCCAGATAGGCACGAATATCCGGCATTACGCTAATTCCCTCGGGCACCA
>CAXEWB010000315.1:0-2407 GCA_963999835.1 uncultured Cellvibrionales bacterium
CATGATCTTTAATCTCAAAATCAAATGTTCTGGGTGTCCCCCAGCGACGTATTTCTTGATTGTCACTTTCATCTTGACCAGCTGGCACTGATTGATGGGGAATATTCGGGATACCCTGTAATATTTCATCAAGCTCCGCCTGAACCTCTGCAAGCGCCATATCAGCTGTAGCAGAATCATTTTTTAGCTTTTCACCCTGAGCTTTTAGAGGCTCTATATCCTCACCTTTTGCTTTAGCTTTGCCTATTAGTGCTCCCATATTTTTGGCATAGGCATTTCGCTCCTGTTGCAATGCCTCTGAAGACAATTGAAGTTCTTTGCGTTTGGCCTCAAGAGACTGAAAAGCCTCACAATCTAGGTTGTAGCCTTTAACAGTCAGCTGATCAGCAATAGCCTTTAAATCCGAACGAAGTAACTTCGGGTCAAGCATGTTAGTTTCCTTAAAATAATCGTGTAAGCCAGACGGCCAAAAGGCATAGGACTAGCGCAAACAGGACATAGACCAAGGCCCTCATATGCATGCCATTTTGCCACAGACCTAGGGCATGGTGCGAGAATATTAGAAATAGTTGGATATCTAAAACCATTTACTCTAAGAGGATAGTTAAGTTTTAGCTGATTGTCTCGAATCCGATAAGAACCGCTAAATAAGAACAAAGTAATCTGATTTCATTGACGTTTATCTGAGCTGATAACTAGACCCTGTAATTCGCTTATTTCTTATTCTGTTTTGCCGCATGTCTCTTGTTTACTGATCTGTCATCCTCAGAGCGTAGATGATCCAGTTTATCAGCTATTTTCTTCTCAAGACCTCGATCAGTAGGAAAATAATAACGCTTTCCAATTAATTCATCAGGCAAATAACTCTCTCCTGCCGCGTAGGCTTGTTCTTCACTGTGTGCGTAACGATAATCTTTGCCATAATCCAGATCTTTCATCAATTTTGTAGGCGCATTGCGCAGGTGCATAGGTACCTCATAACTAGGCATGTTTTGCACATCTGCCATTGCATCATTGTAGGCACTGTACACTGCGTTACTTTTTGCGGCTACGGACAAGTACACAACTGCTTGAGCCAAACTTAACTCACCTTCGGGGCTACCCAACCGCTCCTGAGTATTCCATGCGTTTAGAGCTACCTCTAAGGCTTTAGGGTCAGCGTTGCCTATATCTTCACTGGCAATACGCACAATCCTGCGAGCTAGGTATAGAGGCTCACAGCCACCGTCGAGCATGCGGCATAACCAATACAGTGCAGCATCTGGATTTGAGCCACGCACCGATTTATGCAACGCTGATATTTGATCGTAAAAATACTCCCCATTCTTATCAAAACGACGGTTACCTCCAACAACAATTTGCTCAATAACCGGCTTACTTATTCGAGCTTCAGTATCATCAATAAGATCAGAGGCTATCTCTAAAAAATTCAATGCTTGCCTTGCATCCCCATCAGAGGCATCTGCCAACAACGTCAAAGCATCAGCGTCTATGCTGATTTCTTGTTTATGGGAATCACATAGACTGGGTAAAGCATTATTTATAAGTGCTTTGATATCCTCAACCGAGAGGCTTTTCAACACATAGACGCGACATCTGGACAGAAGCGCATTATTTAGCTCAAAGGAAGGATTTTCTGTCGTAGCACCGATAAAAATAACCGTCCCATCTTCAATAAAAGGTAAAAAGGCATCCTGTTGTGACCTGTTAAAGCGATGTACCTCATCAACAAATAGGATAGTTTTTCTACTGTGCATATCACGTTGTTGTTGAGCGCTACTGATGGACGCTCTAATTTCCTTTACACCGGACAAAACAGCTGAAATAGTTTCAAAATGAGCATCAACTGTATTGGCTACTATACGTGCCAAGGTGGTCTTACCTACCCCAGGCGGTCCCCATAAGACCATACTGTGAGGTAGGCCTTTATCTAGCGCCTCTCTAAGGGGCTTACCCTCCCCCAACAAATGGGATTGCCCATAAAACATGTCTAAGTGTTTTGGTCGCTGACGCGCAGCTAAGGGCTGATAGCTCTCTTGAGAAAAAAGATCAGTCGACATGGTTAACAATATCGATGTTTGGCGGAATCTCAAAGATAAACAGATGATCTGCCAATTTTGAATTTACGACTATATCCTTTAAATCAATACGAGTGGTTTGCTCAAGACCATCAGTAAACTCAATGGACAGTGGAATACGCGCTTGAAATTCAATCCTTAAGCTTTGATATAGGGCTCCTGGTGATTTTGGTGTAAGAACAAAACGTTCAATCTGTAAGTCACTGCCAGAGGAGGAAATATCAAAATCACTGCCTAGTTGCTTTGAATTACCTGCAAGAAGACTGGCCGGGCTTGCTATTAATTCACTGTTGTAGGGCTGAATAATGACCTGCTCTAAATCTGGGTCA
>CAXEWB010000316.1:0-2920 GCA_963999835.1 uncultured Cellvibrionales bacterium
CAGTATGAAGTGACAGAGTTGAATTGGTTGCGGGTCAGAAGGCGTATCATTCTGCGCACACTGATTATTGTTCTACTCTACCTAGCTCGCGCAGCAATCTTATTTTTCACACCCGAATATCACCTCTATGCCGCAACCTTTGCTTCTGAGATGGGGCAACAGTTTGTATCAAATATAATTACCTTCCGCGTAATTTTATTGATTGTAATTTTGATTGTTTATCTCTACGCTGTTGGCTACAACCTTTATCTGCGAACCGTATCGGTAATTGTAATAAGCGTGTTGTTTGCGTTGTTATGGAGCGATCTCGAGACTTATATCTTTCGCTCTCTGGGAGATATGAAATGGTATTTTCTCTCTCAGCTAGGAATGCGCATACTGGGTCTGTATCTATTATTTAAAAACTATTTGGAGATAAGACAATAAAAGGTAATACATGGTTCTTTCACGTTGTTTGATTTTAAGTTGTTGTTTGTTAATAGTAGGTTGTGCCACTTATCAGCCGACAAGAGTCAATAATGTGTGTGATATTTTTTGGGGTGAAACCGACTGGTATAAAGATGCGGTAAAATCTAATAAACGCTGGGGCACTCCCATCAATCTGATGATGGCGATTATTAATCAAGAGTCCAGTTTTCGTGCCAAAGTACGTCCCAAGCGACCGAAATTTTTGTTTATCCCATTACCGCGCAGGTCTTCCGCTTACGGTTATGCTCAGGCACAGGACCCCGCTTGGAATGATTATCGTAAAGAGACAGGCAATTGGTGGCATGATCGCGATGACTTTGCCGATGCCATAAACTTTGTTGGCTGGTATACAAACAAAAGCGCTAAAAGATTAGGTATTTCCAAATGGGATGCCTACAAACAGTATTTGGCTTATCACGAAGGCTGGGGCGGTTATTCTCGAGGTAGTTTTAAGAAAAAACCAAAGCTTCTTCAAGTTGCCAAAAAGGTTCAAAAGCAAGCCGGCACCTACGGTGCACAATTGAAAAAATGCAGTCCGAAATTGGATCGAGCCACAAAAAGTTGGTTTTCGCTATAATCATCGACATTAGATAGATTGCATCTACCAATAAAACCCCTACGTAGTTAGTACAACAATAACAATTAGGGTATAAATGTCTAAAAATTATCTTGATATTGTAATTATCGGTGCAGGCCTCTCTGGGATTGGTGGCGCTTGTCATATTGCGCGACAAATGCCTGAAAAAAGCTATACTATTCTGGAGAGTCGAGGTGCAATGGGGGGGACTTGGGATTTATTTCGTTACCCGGGTATCCGTTCCGACTCAGATATGCATACCCTTGGCTATAGTTTTAAACCTTGGAAACATGAAAAAGCTATCGCTGATGGGCCCTCAATTCTCAGCTATATCAATGAAACTGCCCGTGAGTATAGCGTAGACCAACATATCCGCTATCATCAAAGAGTAGTCAAGATAAGTTGGTGCAAAGCTAGTTCACTGTGGACATTGACTATTTCAGAGGTTGATCAGCTCTCGCAAATAACCTGCCGTGTTATCTATAGTTGCACCGGTTATTACAGATATGACAATGGATACACCCCTGAATTTGAGGGGGCTGAGAATTTCCAAGGTCAATTTATACACCCACAACACTGGCCTCAGAATCTAGATTACAACGGAAAACAGGTGGTCGTTATTGGCAGTGGTGCCACAGCGGTAACTGTTGTTCCAGCCATGGCGCAAACGGCAGGTCATGTAACAATGTTACAGCGCTCACCTACCTATGTGATTTCTCGCCCAGATATAGATACCAAGTCTCTTACACTGCGCAAATATCTGCCAGAGCAATTGGCCTACAGGCTTACGCGATGGAAAAATATCTCTCTACAGGCGCTGTCTTTTGGCCTCAGTCGCCGTTGGCCAAATGCAATAAAACGATTATTACTAGGTTGGACAAAAAAAGAGTTGGGTGATGACTTTGATGTTGATATTCACTTCAACCCCAAATACAAACCATGGGATCAGCGCCTATGTCTTGTGCCCAATGGTGATCTCTTTACAGCGTTACGCGAAGGTAAAGCTTCAGTGGTGACTGATCATATTAAATGCTTTACCCAAGACGGCATTAAATTGCAGTCAGGAAAGCATCTCTCTGCAGATATTGTCGTTTCAGCAACAGGCTTGGAATTGCTCGCTCTAGGCGGTATGGAGGTTGACGTTGAAGGCAAACTAATCGACTTAAAAGATACTGTTGGCTATCGAGGCATGATGCTGACGGGTATCCCCAATTTTATTATTGCCACTGGCTATACCAATGCCTCATGGACGCTTAAATGCGATCTCACCAGTGAATACCTATGCCGAATTATTAAGCATATGGATAGAAACAACTACCATTATTGTATGCCAAACAATACTGATAAGAGTGTGAAGCTAGTGGACTTTATCGATCTGCGTGCTGGCTATATTGATCGCGCAATGAAGGATTTCCCAAAGCAGGGCAGTCGTTCGCCCTTTAAGCTTTATCAGAATTACCTGCTGGATATTCTTAGTCTTCGTTTTGGGTCGCTCAAGGATAAAGCGCTGCAGTACGGCAGGGCATCTATTCATTAATCTTAGAGTATATATTTGTACTCGCTGTGCCAATAATCTGCTACTTTAAGGTAGAGAGTTTATTATCAACAAAATGCTAATCTATTTGAGCGCTAGCCAAAATGGGTTAACTGAGGGTATTTAATTGGTCTTATTAGCCACTTACATCTTACTGGCACTGGGGGTCTCTTTTCTTTGCTCAATTTTGGAGGCAACCCTACTGTCACTTACCCCAACTTACTTGGCAAGTCTCGAGGAAAAGCGTCCAAAAGTCGGTGCTATATGGCGTAATTTTAAACAGGATGTTGATAAGCCTCTGGCTGCCATTTTGTCGCTCAATACGATTGCTCACACTGTAG
>CAXEWB010000317.1:0-6117 GCA_963999835.1 uncultured Cellvibrionales bacterium
CGTGAGCTTAAACGTAGCGCTGTCCTAAGTCGGAGTGAGCATTTGCCAAAACACTTAAGGCTGAGATAAAAAAGTTAAATCCGCAATGGATTAATATACAACGTCAGCCGCTGACCGGGTTGCAGGTAATTGCTGCGCTCTAATCTGTTCCAACGGGTTATATCGCCAATTGTGAGGTCAAACCTTTTTGCAATCAGATACAAAGAATCTCCTCGGCGCACGCGGTAGTTTAGTTTCCTCAACCTGTGCGGTTTGCCAGTTGAACTTGGGGTATTTATCGACAGTGTTTGCCCCACCTTAATGGTGTTGTTGGTCAAGCCATTGGCGTGCTTTATACTGCGGATGCTTGTTTTATACTTTTCAGCAATTTCAGAGAGGGTATCTCCTACCGCCACTTTATAGCTGATCGTTCGCAGGGTTTTATATTCAGTTGTGGCTCTTTCACCTGTTGGCGGGATTCTTAACACTTGTCCGACCCGTAAAAAATCCCTCTTTAGACCATTGTGATCCTTTATCAAAGTTGTAGGTATTTGGTAGCGCTGGGCAATGTGCGACAAAGTATCGCCTGATTTGACCACATACTCCCTGTAGGGTGCCCATGTCGATGGATGATTATTGGCCAGAAAGGATTTCAAGTTTTCGCTGTCAGCTATGGGAAGCAGAATCTGGTATTCACCTTTGGGAGGAGTGACTGAGCGCCTATAAGCCGCATTCAGATTGATAAATAATGCTTCGTCTACCCCAGTGACTTCAATTATCTTAGCCAGCTCAATTTGTGATTGAAGCGAGACAGTTTCAAAAAAAGCGGCATTTGAAATGTTGGGAAGTTCTACTTTATAAGCCTTTGGATTTTTAACTATATTAACTAATGCCAGAAGTCGCGGTACATAGTTTCTAGTTTCTCGGGGCAACTTCAGTGACCAAAAGTCAGTCCCTTTGCCGCGCCGTTTGTTCTTTTTAATGGCCTTTTTTACTGTGCCCTCACCCGAGTTATAGGCGGCTAAAGTATGCAGCCAATCACCATTAAATCTTCTGTTTAGATAGTTCAAATAGCTTACCGCAGCTTGAGTAGATTTAACCACATCTCGTCTACCTTCATACCAGCGATCCCTGTGCAGGCCCAGAGATTTTCCTGTTGAGGGAATAAATTGCCACAATCCTACCGCATGGCTGTGACTGTAAGCGAAGGGATCATAGGCACTTTCAACAATGGGTAAAAGAGCTAATTCTAAAGGCAGTCCAGCCTCGGCCAACTGCTCCACAACATAAAAAAGATAGGGTTCTGCACGGGTAAAAAAGTTATCTAACAGTTTAGTATTTTTTAAATATTGCTTCTGTTGTTTGATAACGGCATTTGGTAGCTGACTCGGAATAAACTCAAAACCGTTGCGTACTCGATGCCACAGATCTGCCTCTGTAGATTCTGTTATGGTTTGTGTAACTGACTTTTCATGCACAATTGTGGTTGCTGTATTTAAGTCAAAGGTGGATTGGTCCGCGGAAATTTGGGCTGTTTCAGTATCGATGCTCAATGAAGAGCAGCCACCAAGTTGAAAAAGGGTATGTACTACAAGCATTTTGACAAGGATAAATTGCGGCTTTCTGGAGATCATGGGACCTAATACACCTTGCAAACAATGGGTGGGTTCTTTAAAGGTGCGCAATTGTAGCGATGCAAATGACATTAAACAACAGTCGTTGTCTTTATGCTTTGGCTGTCTGGGGTTATACAAGTTATGGCAGATGAAACTAGCCTTTAATTTAAGTCGAACTCTGATCATAATAGATGGCAATGTTTTCGTCGCGGCAATGTTAAGAAAAAATGAACGCAAATCGACAATCTCCAAGCAGGGCCTGCTCCGTAAGCGCCTCTGAATCTTTGGCTTCGCTAGCTATGTCCCTCGATAACTGGATAGGCCAAAAGTTTGCGAGGTACTTGGTAGATATTGAACAGGATCGGTTGCGACAAATTGCCAGTCAAGTAGCGGGTTACCGATTGATGCATCTTGGCGTAACGTCGCATCACACTGAACTCCAGGGATTTAAGCAACTACACCAGTTTTATATCAGACCTTATTCGGAGCGCCTGTCAGAGCAGCATGATTTTTTTAGTAGTTCAGTGGAAGCCGATTATGATCAGTTACCGCTCCCCAATGCAGTTGTCGATGTGGTTGTTCTGCAGCATGCATTAGAATACTGCACAACACCTCAAGGCGTGCTTGCTGAGGCGGCGAGAGTACTTGCTCCTGGGGGACACA
The DNA here is from genome assembly GCA_963999835.1 of uncultured Cellvibrionales bacterium. Taxonomy (GTDB): domain Bacteria; phylum Pseudomonadota; class Gammaproteobacteria; order Pseudomonadales; family Porticoccaceae; genus HTCC2207. Next base: position 2,259 of record CAXEWB010000317.1, read on the forward strand.
TGATACTTTGTGTGACTAATCCGCTAGGGCCAATTGGATTGACAAAAATACCTATGAAGCTGTTGACAAAACGCCCCGAGTATCACTTTTTTGGCTTGCGAAAAGGCCGGATTAAAGACTGGCTATCGCTACTGAATTTCCACATTATTCAAGTTTATGATGGCGCTTACTCTCTGCCTTTTGAACGCTTATCCAGTTTTAAAAAAGACTCATTTTGGGAGCGCAGTTGCGAAAAAATTAATCTACCTTTCGGTAACTTCTATATGATTCATGCGGTAAAAAGAGAGGCAGGTGGCATTGCAATTAATCCTCGGCGCTGGAAAACAGCGCCTTCAAGGGGTTATGTTTCTCCATCAAAAAAAATAAAGCATAAAGAGTAGTAATCTTTGGGTACAGATAAGTACAATTAGGTCATGAGCAATAACGCACAGAACGATAGAGTAGACATCTATACCGATGGAGCCTGCCGAGGTAATCCCGGGCCGGGCGGCTGGGGCGTGCTTCTTCGCTTTGGAGACAAGGAGCGCTGTCTGTTTGGTGGCGAACATGAGACTACTAATAACCGTATGGAGCTTTTGGCAGTTATTGAGGGCTTGTCAGCGCTAAAGCGGCCCTGTGAGGTGACTATTACCTCAGACTCCACCTATGTTCTCAAAGGCATTCAGGAATGGATGGGTAATTGGAAAAAGCGCGGCTGGCAAACAGCCTCAAAAAAGCCAGTAAAGAATGTTGATTTATGGCAGCGCCTAGATGCCCTGATCGAGCCTCACACGATCCAATGGTGTTGGGTAAAGGGTCACAGCGGTCATCCTGAGAATGAGTTGGCAGATCAGTTAGCCAACCGTGGTATAGATGAATTGTAATAACTTTAACATTGTTGATTGGAACTCATGAGACAAATAGTACTGGATACAGAAACCACTGGTCTGGAAACATCTCGGGATCATCGAATCATAGAGATTGGCTGTGTAGAGATGATCAATAGAAAACTCACCGGGCGTCATTATCACCAGTATCTGAATCCGCAGAGAAACGTCGATGAGGGCGCTATGGAGGTTCATGGTATTACCGATGAATTTCTGGTTGATAAACCGCTTTTCGCTGATATTGTCGAGGATTTCCTCGCCTTTATAGGTGATGCAGATCTGGTGATACATAATGCGCCTTTTGATGTAGGATTTATTAATCACGAATTGGCAAAATTGCCCAACCAGCCTCAAGCTGTGGACAATATTTGTAAAATCATTGATACCCTATCCATCGCTAAGCAAAAGCATCCGGGACAGAAAAATAATCTAGATGCACTGTGCAAACGCTATGCGGTAGACAATTCCCAACGCGAACTTCACGGTGCATTATTAGATGCCGAAATTCTCGCTGATGTTTATCTATTAATGACAGGTGGTCAGGTGAATTTGAATATCAATGATCAGGCTGGAGCAGAAGTAGGCGAGATCAACACTAACAGTAATATTCGCCGATTATCCGCTCAGCGTCCGGCGCTTAAGGTGATTGCCGCCAATGACCAGGAGCTTGCTAGTCATCATCAAAAACTCGAGGCGATAAAGTCTGCTAGTGGTCTCTGCATCTGGCACGACCTAGAAAAGTAATTGTCATACCATTCCAAAGTGGAACAAGAATTACAGATCCCCTCAGATATACCCACCCACGCTGAGCAATTAAAGGATCTCGAGAAGCAACTTGAAAAAACAGTCGCTAGTCGCGATCTCTATCGGTTGCGCAAACAGCTAGGCATCATGACTGGCAGGCTTGAGAGCAGTCAGACTATTACAGATCAGTGGCAAAAGTGGGTAGATTCAGTCAATAAATCTCTGCAGCAAGTAAATAAACGTGCTCAACAGTATCCGCAGATTTCCTACCCCGATCTTCCCGTCAGTACTCGAGCTGAGGAGATTTGTGATCTCATACAAAATCATCAAGTGGTTATCATTGCTGGTGAGACGGGTTCTGGTAAAACTACCCAGCTACCTAAGATATGTTTACAGGCCGGGCGCGGCGTTCGTGGCCTAATTGGCCATACTCAACCACGCCGTATTGCGGCCCGATCAGTGGCTAGTCGAATTGCCGAAGAGTTGCACACCGAATTGGGGGAGGGGGTTGGCTATCAGGTTCGTTTCTCCGATCAAACATCTGAAAAAGGGCTAATTAAATTAATGACCGATGGTATTTTATTGGCAGAGATACAGCACAATCGATATCTCACCCAATACGATACGATTATTATCGATGAGGCCCATGAGCGCAGTCTTAATATTGACTTTTTATTAGGTTATTTAAAAGAAATTCTACCCTATCGCAGGGACCTAAAAATTATTGTCACCTCGGCAACCATCGATGTGGTGAAGTTTTCGCAACATTTTGACAGTGCACCCATTGTTGAGGTGACAGGACGCAGTTACCCTGTTGATATAGTTTACAAAGAGACTGCTGATATAAGCGGTGATTTAGAGCAGATGATTATCGATTCGGTGATTGAGATTAACAGTCTGCAAAAGCAGGGCGATATATTAGTTTTCTTAAGTGGCGAGAGGGAAATTCGCGAGGTTAGAAATGCCCTACGTCGGGCACAGATACCCAACCTTGAAGTGATTCCACTGTATGCTCGTCTAAGTCTATCGGAACAGAGGAAGATTTTTGCTCCTCATCGCGGTCGACGCGTTGTACTGAGCACAAATGTGGCAGAAACCTCCCTTACTGTACCGGGTATCGGTTACGTGATTGATACAGGGCGTGCGCGGATTTCACGCTATAGCTACAGAACAAAAGTACAGAGGTTGCCAATTGAGCCCATCTCAAGGGCCAGTGCAAACCAGAGAGCAGGTCGCTGTGGTCGGATTAGCAGTGGTATTTGCTATCGCCTCTATTCTGAGGATGATTTTCAAACGCGTGCTGAGTTCACTGACCCAGAGATACTGCGAACAAATTTAGCGGCTGTTATCTTGCAGATGCTACATTTACGTATCGGTGATATTCGTCAATTTCCCTTTGTTGATAAACCCGACTCAAGGTTGATCAATGATGGCTTTAGATTACTCCAAGAGTTACAGGCAGTTGATAGCCAAGGTGCGCTTACAGCACTGGGTAAAAAGTTAGTCACTTTCTCCCTTGATCCTAGACTGGGACGGATGTTGATTGAGGCGCATAAAACTGGTTCGGTTAGCGAACTGCTTACTATCACTTCAGGTTTAAGCATACAGGACCCCCGCGAGAAACCAGCGGACAAGCAACAGGCAGCCGATCAGGCCCATAAGCGCTGGCAAGATACAGAGTCTGATTTTTTATCCCTTGTGAAATTATGGCAACACTTTGAAGGCCAACGCCAATCACTATCGCGCAATCAGTTTAGCAAATATTGCAAAGCAAATTATGTCTCGCCACTGCGTATGCAAGAGTGGCGTGATCTGCGCCAGCAAATTCACAGTGCCTGTCTTGCCCTAAACCTCAAGGAAAATCAGCAGCCGGCAGATTATGCATCTGTGCACAGGGCCCTGCTATCGGGATTATTAGGTCAGATCGCGACGCGAGAGGAAAAATGGGAATTCTTAGGTACACGCAACCGCAAACTATTTATTTTTCCCGGCTCTGGTCTCAGTGAAAAGCCACCCAAGTGGATAGTGGCTGGCTCCTTGATAGAGACAAGTAAACAATATGCCCTCAATGTGGCCAAGATTGATCCTCAGTGGTTGCAATCACTGGCCGCCCACCTTGTCAAAAAATCGTACAGCGAACCCTTTTATCATCGAAAATCGGGTCAGGTAATGGCTAAAGAGCGCCAGACTTTATTTGGTTTAACTATTGTTGAGGGAAAAAACACTGTTTATGGACAGATTGCACCTGA
>CAXEWB010000318.1:0-2833 GCA_963999835.1 uncultured Cellvibrionales bacterium
AATGAAGAGGCGCAGTTTCCCAATCAGATCAGTTATGAGGGTATTGATTTTTCACTGCGCTACACCTTTGAGCCAGGCCACAGAGAGGATGGCGTCAGTGTGGTGATCCCACTGCCTCTTTTGCACCAAATCCCACGCTTTTATTTTGAGTGGTTGGTTCCAGGCATGTTGCGCGATAAATGCATAGCCCTAGTCAAAACGCTGCCCAAGCAGATGCGGCGGCATTTTGTTCCAGTGCCTGATTATGTGGATAAAATTTTACTCAGGGTTGCGGCCCAAGATAACCCACTTACTGAGGTTCTGGCCGAGGAGCTAAAGCGATTGACAGGCGTTCAAATTGTCGACGGTGATTGGCGAGATGAAAGCCTTGATGACTGGTATCGAATGAACTTTATCCTTGAAGACGAGGATGGCCAAATTATTGCTATGGAACGAAGCCTAAAGCAACTTCAGAAAGAATTTAAGCAACAGATAACCAGTGGCTTGAAGCAAGCAGACAATGATACTGTTTGCAGAGAAAATATCGTTGAATGGGACTTTGATGAACTGCCAAGTGAAATCAGCATAAAGCGCGGAAAAGTAACTGTAAAGGCATGGCCTGCATTAAGAGATTGTGGCGACTGGGTCAATATCGAATTATCTGATAACCCTCTTAGCGCTGAATATGTAAGTCAGTTGGGTCAGCTTAGGCTAGCGCTTTTAAGGGGTCGTGAACAGGTTAAATATCTCAACAAACACTTGTTAAAGGGGGCTGATTTAGCATTAAAGGCAGCCGGATTGGTTGATCGCAATACCCTAGTATTGGCGATTATAAGCGCCAGCTTCCAACATGCTATCTTTCCTCAAAAACAACTTGTTAGAGACGGCGAGAGCTTTGAGCACTGTGTACAAAGTGGATTGCCAAAAGTGGTAGATTTAGCCCAACAAAAAGGGTCTATTATTGAATCCACACTGCCTGTATTGCATCAGTGTCGACAAAAGCTGACTGCTTTAGGGTTGCAGGCTGTTTACGCAAAGTCAGATATCGAAAGCCAAATCGAACGCTTGTTTGCCACCAGTACTCTGAGGCAGATTAATCTTGACCAACTTGGACAGTACCCAAGATATATGCGTGCTATTGAAATAAGACTAGACAAACTAGCCACTCAAGTTTCGAGAGACAAGCAATATGTTGAGCAGTTGCAGGAGTTTTTACAACCTATTGAAGACCTTGGAGCACGCCGCGAGTCTGTGTCCCAAGCTCTAGCCAGTGCAATAGATGAATTTGAATGGAGTATTGAGGAGTACCGCGTTTCATTATTTGCCCAACAGCTAAAAGCTCGCATTCCAGTATCGGCAAAAAGATTGGTCAAACAGTGGGATCAGTTGTATGACGCATTGCGTCGCTTTGATAGTGACCAAATCATCACATAGTCGCATAAAGGTTATATTATTGAATAATCTGAATCACTGTTGATGTTAATGGGGGTCAACCAGTAGAATGCAATCATCAAACGCAGTCAGTATAACTGCATTTATATCAACGAGAGATAACAAATGTATAAGTTTAATCTAATAGTTATTATTCTGTTTTCCACGCTGACACTGGGTGTTGATCAAACTTATGCAGAGGATGTTAAAGACCCCTTTGAGGGTGTTAATCGCGCTGTCCATGAATTTAATCAAGCGTTAGATGATTATGTCGCCCGTCCCGCCGCACAGGTTTACACCTACCTTCTGCCCAATCCTGTAGAGGATGGCATAGCTAATGTGTTTTCAAACCTCGATGAACTTACCAATGTGGCCAATGGTCTTTTGCAAGGCAAGTTTGCCCAGGCAGCCAATGACAGTGGTCGGTTTTTAATTAACTCAACACTGGGGGTAGGGGGTCTATTTGAAGTCGCAGAGTCCCTCGGCTTGGCCAAGAGCGAGGGTGAAGATTTCGCTCAGACCCTAGCCAAGTGGGGGGTACCAGAGGGCCCCTTTTTGATGTTGCCATTTCTCGGTCCCTCAACATTGCGGGATGCGCCTTCAAGGTATGTTGATTCCCTCACCAACCCAGTGTCAGATTTAGATGATGTATCAGATCGTAACTCTTTAAGGGTATTGAGTCTGGTATCAACCAGGGCAGAATTATTAGAGTTCGATGACGTTATTGCTGGAGATAGTTATATCTTCTTGCGTGATATCTACTTGCAGCGCAGAGACTACCTAGAGACCGATGGTGCTATAGAGGATGATTTTGGTGATCTTGATGATTATTAGATGGCAATGGGATGCCTAATTGGTCCGAGTATGGTATCTCATAGACTGTGCCAATAAGGAAACTGACGTATAGATGGTTGATTTGAAGGGTCCGATTGTTATTTTCAGTGATAGTAATCTGGATTCAACACACTTGCTAGCCAGTTTCCAATCTATTGGATTTAAATGTCTGACGGCTAAAAATACCCAAGACTTGAATCACCTGTGCACAGATCCCCGTCATCAACCTATTATATTGTCCTCCAGTGCTCTGTCTGCCAAGCGCTCCAAAGATGCTAAGAAACTTTCACAACTGTGTGAAAAATTTCTTGTTGTTGTGGCCTTATCTGAGGCAGACAATGGGACTGAGGCAGACTACTTCAGATTGGGTGTGGCGGATATTATTGAACCCAATATACAGCGCTTAGAGTTGCAAAAAATAATTGATCGACTGGCTGTGCTTGCCGATAAACGTCAGCACTCTCAGCTTTATGCAGATAAACTAGAAAAGGCAAATAATGAGCTTCAAGAGAGCCTAAGACATTTAGAGCGAGATCAGAAGGCGGGCCGTGAAGTTCAGAAAAGCCTAATGCCAGAGGGGCCCCTTAGC
>CAXEWB010000319.1:0-1626 GCA_963999835.1 uncultured Cellvibrionales bacterium
ATGAGTTTTCTGGTGGTCAACGGCAGCGTATCGCTATAGGTCGCGCTATAGCTACCAAACCACAGTTTATTGTTGCCGACGAGCCAGTTTCCGCGTTGGATGTAACTATTCAGGCGCAGATTTTGAATTTAATTGTCGATCTGGTTGAACGCCACAATTTGACCATGTTGTTTATCTCCCATGACCTCTCAGTAGTGCGCAAGATATGTGATCGAGTGATGGTTATGCAACAGGGAAAACTAGTCGAGCAAGGAGACACTGAGGCACTTTGGGCAAACCCACAGGAGGACTACACACGCAGTTTGTTGGCGGCCATACCTATCCCTGGTTAGGCTTCGACTAGGACCTTAAAGCCTATCTGCTGTGGAATTTTTTGATCAAAAATTGCAGCTGATTCCCGTGCCGCGCAAACCACAGTAGCCATTGGGATTTTTAGCAAGATATTGCTGATGGTAATCCTCTGCGTAGTAAAATTCTGGCGCTTCACGGATCTCTGTGGTGATCCCACCATAACCTTTCTGACTAAGAAGCGACTGCACAGTCTTTGCAGAATCCAGAGCTTCTTTTAAATGACCCTTATCAGAACAATAAATAGCCGACCTATACTGAGTACCTCTGTCATTGCCCTGACGCATACCTTGGGTGGGGTCATGGGCTTCCCAGAATACGGTGAGTAATTGTTTGAGGCTGATGTTTTGGGGATCAAATACCACTAAAACAACCTCTGTATGGCCAGTTAGGCCAGAGCAAGTTTCTTCATAGGTTGGATTAGGTGTATAACCGCCCGCGTAGCCAACTGCTGTGGTTATAACCCCTGGTTGCTGCCAAAAGCGGCGCTCAGCGCCCCAAAAGCAGCCCATAGCAAAAAGGACGGACTCTAAGCCATCGGCAAAGGGTCCCACGATAGGCTGACCATTAACAGCGTGCTGATTATTGACCTCTAATGGCTGCTGCCTTCCCGGCAGAGCATCAGAAGCGGATACCATAGTGCTTTTATCTAACCAGTGACTCAGCATGAATCTGTTAGTCGTCTCTTTAGGAAGAATAAACCAATTACGAATGTGCTAGTACAAACAGATTGTATGTCTTATAAAAGGCTCAAGCCCAGCTCGAGGTCATTTTTAATATCATCAATATCCTCAAGCCCAACAGCAATTCGAATCAACCCCTCTTCGATACCAGCTTCAGCAAGCTCGTCATCGGTCAAACGACCATGGGTAGTGGTAGCAGGGTGTACAATAGTGGTTTTGGTATCACCCAAGTTGGCAGTAAGCGAAAGCATCTGAGTCGCATCAATTACCGGCCATGCTGCTTCTCTACCACCATTGACAGTAAACGATAATACACCGCCAAAATCTGACTGTTGTTTTTTTGCCAACTGATGCCCAGAGTGACTAGGCAATCCAGCATAAAAAACATGGGTTACTTTCGGGTGTTCAACCAGCCACTGAGCCAAACTTGCTGCATTGGCTGAATGAGCTTGCATGCGCAACTTCAATGTTTCTAACCCCTTTAGAAATAACCATGCATTAAAGGCACTCATGGTGGGTCCTGCCGCGCGCAGGAAGCCCTGTATCTGCTCAATTAATTCAGCATTACCCACTAACGCACCACCAAGCGCTCGCC
>CAXEWB010000320.1:0-2120 GCA_963999835.1 uncultured Cellvibrionales bacterium
GAAGCACCGATGGGTATTAGCATAAGAGCGGGGGGTATGGTTGTTGAAAACTCCGTCGAACGCGCGGAGGATTCACTGGATACCAGTTTTCTCGTTACCGATGGAGCGAACAGCGTGCCTGTAGTCTACAGCGGCATCTTGCCTGATTTATTTGCTGAGGGCGAAGCGGCGGTAGCAACTGGGGTGTTGGATAATAATCGCGTACTTCAGGCGACCCAGGTGTTGGCTAAACACGATGAAAACTACACGCCGCCTGAAGTTGCAGAGGCTATGCAAGAGGGTTATGGGCAGAAAGATTATGAGCAAAAAACCTATCAGCAGACGTCTGATCCACAGCGGCATCAAGCGCTTGAGGTTTTACAGTGATTGCTGAGTTAGGCCATATAGCCCTTATTATCGCCCTCTGTATGGCATTGATTCAGATGGCAGTGCCCATGATTGGCTCATTTTCAGGCCAGCGCAGCTGGATGGGTTTGGGCCTTAGTTTATCGTTAGGTCAGTTTGTATTTATGGCCCTAGCGTTTGCCTGTTTGACGGCCTCATTTTTAGTTGATGATTTTAGTGTCAGATACGTGGCACAAAACTCTAATACGGATCTGCCTTATTACTATAAATTTAGCGCCGTTTGGGGCGCCCATGAGGGCTCGCTGTTATTGTGGACATTAATTTTAGCAGGCTGGTCTGCGGCTGTGGCACTCTACAGTCGCCGGTTGCCATTAGTTTTCGGTGCGCGGGTGCTATCGGTGATGGGAGGCATCAGTGTCGGTTTTGTCCTCTTTATGCTCCTAACCTCTAATCCTTTTGAGAGAATACTGCCTCTGGCACCTCTGCAGGGTGGTGATCTAAACCCGCTGCTACAGGATATTGGTTTAATTATTCATCCGCCGCTACTGTATATGGGCTATGTGGGTTTTGCCGTCCCCTTTGCCTTTGCTATAGCCGCATTAATTGGAGGTCAATTTGACAGTGCTTGGGCGCGCTGGTCGCGACCCTGGATCAACATAGCATGGATGTTCCTGACGCTGGGTATCACCCTCGGCAGTTGGTGGGCCTATTATGAATTAGGCTGGGGTGGCTGGTGGTTCTGGGATCCAGTGGAAAATGCTTCGTTTATGCCATGGTTAGTGAGTACCGCCCTCGTGCACAGCATCTCCGCCACAGAAAAACGCGGTGTATTTCGCAGCTGGACACTGCTATTAGCTATATTTGCCTTTTCCCTCAGCTTGTTAGGGACTTTTTTGGTGCGATCGGGTGTTTTGACCTCTGTGCATGCGTTTGCTGCAGACCCAGAGCGCGGAGTTTTTATACTGGCCTTTCTGGCGATCGTCGTAGGTGGCTCCCTACTGCTCTATGCCCTGCGCGGCCCCACAGTGCAAAAAGCTGCGGCTTACAGTGGCTGGTCGCGAGAAGTGATGTTATTGATTAATAACATTTTATTAGTCAGTTCAATGGTAATGATTCTAATCGGCACTCTCTACCCATTGGTAGCTGATGTGCTAGACTTAGGCAAGATTTCTGTTGGCCCCCCATACTTTAATTTCTTCTTTGTACCCCTGACGACGGGGCTTGTTGTAGCTGTAGGTATAGGGCTATTCACACGCTGGAGGAAAACTGACCACAGTAAATTACGGCAACAGATTAAATCACCGCTAGTGATCAGTGTGCTGTGTGGCCTCTTAGCGCCCTTAGCACCGCTAGCAACAGGAGCCAAAGAGTGGCACTACTCCCTAACAGCGGCGCTGACAATTGCTTTAACGGTATGGGTTTTAGTACTGATCAGTGTTGATCTTAAAGAAAAATTGGGCGGCCGCCTATCAAGGGTTACAAAACTCAGTGCCAGTTACTGGGGAATGCAAATAGCCCATGCTGGTTTGGCCATCTGTGTTCTTGGTGTTGGCTTAAGTTCTGTTTATGATCAGACCAGAGAATTGCGCATGCAACCCGGGGACAGCGCGCAAGTGGCCCATTACCGCTTCGAGTTTGTTGATATTGAGCAGATTGCAGGCCCCAATTATCTCGCCTACCGAGGTGGGATTAGAGTGTCAGATAATCAGGGCTTGGTGGCACAGTTATTTCCCGAGAAACGCAACTATAACTCTGGGGGACAAGTGATGACAGAA
>CAXEWB010000321.1:0-3760 GCA_963999835.1 uncultured Cellvibrionales bacterium
GTATTTCGCCTATTTTTGCCTACTCTGACTATCGCCTGACCTCTAATGCAGTGGTCTCTATGGATAAAAATCTATAACCAATGTTTGGCTCGAAAATGTTTGGCTCGAATTTGTAATGCTGATGTCCTAGAATTGATCATCACAAAAAATCCTTCAGGGGCACAGCATGCAGCGCGGTCAGTTTTCATCTACCTTAACCTTTGTTTTAGCAGCAGCGGGATCTGCGGTTGGTTTGGGCAATATTTGGGGCTTTCCCACGCGGGCAGCGGAAAATGGCGGTGCGGCTTTTCTGCTGATGTACCTAGTGCTAGCGTTCTTGTTGGCCTATCCGGCGCTTATGGCTGAGTTAATCATTGGCCGTCACACGCGCTCGAATATGGTCAATGCGCTGACATCAATTTCTCAGAGCAAGCAAGCCAAACAGCTAGGACGCCTAACAGGTCTAGCGGGCATGCTAACGGCGAGCTTTATTTTGTGTTTCTACAGCATCGTTGCCGGCTGGATGATGGGCGCTATGATAGAGCCAATCACTGAGCTTCTTGGACTGCCTTCGGTGGGGGCTTGGCTAACGGAGTTTGGACTGGCGCGCAATATGAGCTTGGCGGCACTGTTTATGGTTTTGACCGCCCTAGTGATTAGCGCCGGTGTTGAACAGGGCATCGAAAAGTGGTCGCGGCGCTTAATGCCCTCGCTACTGGTGTTATTGGTTAGCTTGATTATTTATGTATTGACTCAAGAGGGCGCGGTTGCCGGTCTTAAGCATTATTTGGTGCCTGGTTTTTCACAGATTACCAATCCAGATCTGATGGTCAGCGCATTGGGTCAGGCCTTCTTTTCTATGTCGCTGGGTGTTGGCACCATGCTGATTTATGGCTCTTATATTGGCCCCAATGAAAACCTACCCCGTGTCGGCACCCTGGTTACACTAACCGATACGGGCATTGCCTTTTTAGCCGGCTTATTGGTATTACCAGCGATGTTTGTGGCGCAAAACTTGGGTGTGGCCATTTATGGCGAAAGCGGCGGCTTAATTGCTGGACCAGATCTTATTTTTCAGGTGCTACCCGCCCTGTTTAATTCAATGGGTGCTACAGGCTTAGCGGTGGGCTTTGCCTTTTTTGTGTTGATGTCTATTGCTGCTGTCACGTCGTCCATCTCCATGTTGGAGGTTCCGGTATCCTATGCAGTTGAGAGCCATAATCTTGAGCGGTCACGCGCTACGTGGACCATAGCAACACTGATTTTTGCCTTTAGTGCAGGGGTGTGCCTGACCTTTGAACAGACCTTTGGATTGGTGATTACACTTACTACTGAATGGGGTCAACCGTTGTTAAGTATGTTGCTGTGTGTATTTGCTGGGTGGGTCTTTTATCGCGACCGTATTTTGTCGGAATTACAGCAGGGCAACCCCAATATAGGAAGCAGTCTGTTTTGGAAGGTCTGGCCTTTTTACGTCAAGCTGGTTTGCCCGCTACTAATTGTTTTGACCATCGCTCAAGGCCTGTAAAGCGCGCAGAGCCTATAGGGTGCTCGGGGTCTTTAGTTACAATCTAGCAAGCGGCTATTTTTAGAAAACTGTCCACGCAAAAATTCCATTTGATCACCACGAATACGGCGGCTATTGAGTAGCGCCAAGTACTCGGCATTATTGGGCTTAAAGGGAAGCGCCACCAGTTGCATATTGGCTTCCTCAGGGGTTCTATTGGCCTTATGTTGGTTGCAACGGCGACAGGCTGACACCACATTTTCCCAACGGTCTAGACCGCCCCTTGAGGTGGGTTGGATGTGATCTCTGGTCAGTTCGTTGGCATTAAACTCATGGGCACAGTAGAGGCACAGGTAGCTATCGCGAGCAAATAAAGTGGGGTTATTAAGTGGGTAATTGGTTCTCGGACGCGCCATTTGTTCACCACCACAGGCAATAATACTAGGCAGTTCCACTTTTGATTGCAGGCCCGTTATGCGACTAATACCTCCTTGAACAGTGCGCACTAAGTCACCCAGCGTCCAAACCACAAGGTCGCGTGCGTACAGGCACACTGCCTCTTCCCAGTTAAGCCAATCAATAGGTTGTCCGGCCAAATTGAGTCTAAGTATCTTGGTTTGCATTTGTATCGGCTCCTTGGATTTGGGTTACTCGCTTATAAATAGTTACGGCAAAAGAGTTAGAAAAAGTTTTTATAATCAGCGGAAAAAGTCCCATTGCTGTTAACAATAGGGTTTTAGGGAATATATGGCTTCTTTTAATTGGCCTTAGTGAATGTGAGCGACAGGCAATTATTTTAGTGGGAGGGGTTCTTTGACAGTCGCTACAGGGCTGACTGAATTTTACGTTGAATGACCTATCTCGTTGACGTCTGAAGACGGCACCTCCATAAACAACCTGTGTTGATTTTGACGACCCTGTTCAACGCTGTCAATTGCCATTAAGCCTAAAAAGAATAGTTACTCACTTTTGTTGATTGACCAGGATGGCGTTGTCCGTTAGGGTGGCGAATTAATATTTCAGCATAATTACAAAGGTATTAATTGTGTCTAAAGATGGTTCTAAACAAAAGAAAGCTGTGGATTTTGAACAGCAACTGGCGTCTCTTGAAGCGCTGGTAGAGTCCCTTGAAGGTGGCGAATTAAGTTTGGAGGAATCCCTAAAAGCCTTTGAGCAGGGTATAAAAGTCGCACGCGAGTGTCAGACGGCACTGAAAGATGCCGAGCAAAAGGTCGAGGTACTCACAAAACAGGGCGATCAATTGATTAGCCAACCATTTGATTCTGAGCAGTAGCCGTTACCTCTATGTCAATTAATCTTAAGCAGCTTATTGCGGGCTATACCCAGCGAGTAGACGAACAGCTGGAAAACATGCTGCCAGCCGAGGTGGGCCCTGCAAAACATCTGTATGCCGCCATGCGCTATTCGGTGTTTAATGGTGGCAAGCGCTTGCGACCGGCCCTGTGTTTTGCTGCCGCCGAGGCAGTGGCCAGCAGTGATAGCAATACGGCCAAGGTAGCGGCTGCGGTAGAGATGATTCACGCCTATTCATTGATTCACGATGATTTACCCGCTATGGATGATGATACGCTGCGCCGTGGCATGCCCACCTGCCATATTCAGTTTGATGAGGCCACCGCTATTTTGGCGGGCGATGCACTGCAATCTCTGGCTTTTAAGCAACTGACGGAGCTCAGTGATCTATCTCCAGATACTAACCTTGAATTAGTCGCCCTGCTGGCTAATCTTGCCGGCTGTAATGGTATGGTGAGCGGTCAGGCCATTGATCTGGCAGCCACCGGCAGCTTTGTCGATATAGAGCAGTTGACCACCATGCACAGCCATAAAACTGGTGCACTGATAGAAGCCAGTGTGCGTTTAGGGGCTATGGCAACCGGTGTTGCTAGTAACAAACAGTTAGATGCACTGGGTGATTTTGCTCGTGCCATTGGTCTGGCCTTTCAGATTCAAGATGATATCTTGGATGACCTCAGCTCCACAGAGGTGCTGGGTAAAAACCAAGGCTCGGATAAGGCCAATCAGAAATCAACTTATGTCTCTCTATTGGGCATGGATAAAGCTCAATCTGAAGCCCAGCGCCTCTATCAACAGAGCCTTGAGGCCCTCGAATTATTTGCACAGCGGGCTGAGCCACTGCGTGCGCTGGCAGCCTTTATTGTTCAGCGTAGTTATTAATGGTTTTAAGCGGATAGTCCTAGGTATGTTTAATTGAAAGGGTTTTGAGTCTATTTACTTACTCTGGGTATTGCTATA
>CAXEWB010000322.1:0-4916 GCA_963999835.1 uncultured Cellvibrionales bacterium
CCTGTTCGCGTATCAACCCTAATTACATCACCCTGATCAAGAAACAGAGGCACCTTAACGGTGGCGCCGGTACTTAATAGGGCTGGCTTACTGCCACCTTGGGCCGTATCTCCGCGCAACCCTGGATCTGTCTCTATAATTTCTATTTCCACATGATTGGGCGGTGTTACCGACAATGGAGCGCCATTGAAGAGCGTTACCACGCAGATATCCTGCTCCTTTAACCACTGCTTGGCATCCCCAACTGCAGTGTCAGTGGCCTGATGTTGTTCAAAGGTTGTTGGTTCCATAAAGTACCAAAAATCACCATCTTCATAGAGGTACTGCATATCCATGTCCATTACGTCGGCAGCTTCAATCGACTCTCCAGATTTAAAGGTTTTCTCAAGTACGCGACCTGTTTTTAAATTGCGCAGTTTAACCCGATTGAAGGCCTGCCCTTTGCCTGGCTTTACAAATTCATTTTCAACGATTGAACAGGGGTCACCGTCCAACATGACCTTTAAGCCAGAGCGGAATTCATTAGTAGAGTAATTTGCCATTTTTGCTTTATCTCTATTGTCGAAAAGGGACTATGATAACCTAATTGCTAGGGGTTTAAGAATGGTCTTTACCTAATAATTGAAGACAAAATTTTGGCCCTATAACGTACCTGTATCCTTATCACTGTAACCCAGTAAGTAAAGAATACCGTCTAAGCCAAGACTTGAGATTGCCTGTTTTGCAGAGGCCTCCACTAAGGGTTTTGCTCTGAAAGCTATACCTAGTCCAGCGAGGTTAAGCATCGGTAAGTCATTGGCGCCATCACCAACAGCGATAACTTGCTCAAGCATTAATCCCTCGCTATCAGCAAGTTCTTTCAGTAACTCCGCCTTGCGCTGGCCATCAATGACATCGCCCACAATCCGACCCGTGACCTGACCATCATTAATGTCAAGTTGGTTGGCATAGACATAATCTACATCCAAAATTTGTTTTAGATAGTCACCAAAAAAGCTGAAGCCACCTGAAATAATGGCTGTTTTATAGCCCAGTTTCTTCAGGGTAGAGATTAGATGCTGTGCACCTTCGTTAAGTTGTAAGCGCTCTGCCACTGACTGCAAAACAGAGGCATCGAGACCCACCAGTAGAGACAATCTTTTTTCAAAACTCTGTTTAAAATCTAACTTACCCTGCATCGCAGCTTCGGTAATAGCCGCTACTTCCTCTCCAACACCTGCCTCAATGGCTAGCTCGTCAATCACTTCTGCATCAATAAGCGTTGAATCCATATCAAACACCACCAAACGGCGGTTGCGACGGTAGATATTATCTTCTTGGAAAGCAATATCTATATCAAACTGATGGGCTAATTCGAGAAGGCTTTTCTTAAACAGCTGCGGATCGGAAGCTTCTCCACGAACAGAAAACTCTACACAGGCGCGCCCCAGTTGATCACTGTTATCGAGATTGATACGTCCAGATAAACGTACAATCTTGTCAATGTTGAGCTGGTAATTCGCCGCAACCGCAGTCAATGCAGCCAGATGCTCCGCTTCGATCTTTCTAGCCAAAAGAGTCACAATGTGTCTCGGCTTTCCCTGCTGTTCCACCCACTCTTGATAGTGCTCTTGCGAAATAGGTAAAAACTTAGCTTTCATGTTTATCTGCTCAAGAGCAGCTTGCACTTCAGTGGATAAGAGTGCCGTCTGACTCACTGTTGGCAGCGCGGTCAAAATGCCCAAATTTAACTGATCATGAATGACTGCCTGACCAATATCCAAGACTGTTGCACCGTATTTAGCCAAAACAGTAGTCACTGCATGGGTGACGCCAGGTTTGTCCTCACCGTAGACATTAATTAAAAGAATATCTTTCACAAATCTATGCCAACCTAAAAATTAAAGTCCACATTATATAAAAGCTTTGGGAATAGGATAGAATATATATACAAGTAATATGAACAGGGGTGAAGGTGACTATGCGTCGTCAATTTGCAATGTCCACAAAAATACCCATTATTGTGCTCTCAATTTGCCTATTGTTTGGCTCCATTAGCTGGCTTCTGCTGTCAACCCAGGTTAATCATCTAGCGAAACAGGCCGTTTTAAGTAAAGGGACTTTAACACTGGAGCGTTTAACTGAGCTTGTTATAACACCACTTTTTAACAATGATACTATCAGTGTTCAGGTCGCGCTAAAAAAAGCCACTCAAGATCCCAGCATTATCAGCGCTAGCCTGTTTGGCGTGGATCGAGAGCTAATTTCACAGAGCGCCAAACCCAAACCGCAAGAATTAGATGCACAAATATTCATGCGCAATCTGGAATTACAGGATACTCAGATAGGCATAATCACTGTCGTCGTTGATAGCCAGCCTATCTATAGACAGTACCAGCAAACCTATGTTAACTGGTTAATTTTGTGGTTTTCTTTTAGCCTTTTAATCACTTACCTTTGCCATCGTTTTGCCGATCAATTATCCCATCGTATTCGCCGTTTAAGCGATAGGTTACCCGGCAATAGTGAGGCAATGTCAGACGAATTGGCGACTCTGGAGTCTAAAGTGCAGCCGCTGTTATCTAATGTGGGTGAGTCGTTTGAAGACAGTAGCAATACCTATTATTACTCATTGATAACAGCGCATATAAAAAATCGCAAGCGATTAGGTAATCACCTTAATCAAGCAAGCCTAGATAATTTATTTGAGAAGTTAGATTATTGTTTCCTCAGAACACTACAACTCTACGGTGGAACTCGTGTCGATGGCGATACTGAAAGTATTTGCTTCACCATTCGATCAGCTCAGTATACAAAACAACATCTACTAGTATGTCTGATGGCCGTCCACAGTCTGCGGCAATTGATTGAGAATCTGTCTGTGCAGCATGGTGTGGATTTGGAAATCAATTGGACTTTAAGCAGCCAAAATATAGTCTCGTCACCAAAATTTTACTTTGAGCAGGGACTGGCCGAAATAAAACAAAAAAATAGTGAACTTGCCAACCATTTACAGGCAGGACTAATCGTTCTTAACTGTGATAACTACAGTATTGATGACTTATCATCAATTGCCCACTTTGCAACCTATGATGAGCATTGTTATATCCTCAAGGGATTCTCAGAAAACAGACAACAACTGCTAGAAACTCAACTACAGCACTTAACCAATCTATGCCTGACTAGCTAGATATCCCCCTGTGTTGGACACAGGCAAGCCGTTTAGGATTCCTCTTCAATCTGTTGATCCATTGCTAAGGCAGGGTTTTGCTCAATAGGGGTCCCAACAATCTTTGCTGGAACACCCGCTACGGTTACGTGACTGGGTATTGATTCTAAAACCAGACTTCCTGCACCAATTTTTACACCATCGCCAATGCGAATGTTACCGAGAATTTTTGCTCCTGCGGAAATAAGCACACCATTGCCAATTTTTGGATGCCTGTCCCCTACTTCTGCGCCACTGCCTCCGAGGGTCACAGAATGTAATATAGATACATCGTTGCCAATAACAGCTGTTTCACCAATCACTAAACCTGTCGCATGATCAATTAAAATACCTGCACCTATTTGGGCCGCTGGATGAATATCTACTGCGAAAGTCTGGGAAATTTGATTTTGAAAAAACAAAGCCAAGTTTTTCCTACCCTGAAGCCACAGCCAGTGTGCCACTCGATATAACTGCAGGGCCTGAAACCCTTTGAAGTAAAGAATGGGTGTCAAGTAACTGTTACAGGCTGCATCACGCGCCAAGGTAGCCTCTAGATCCATCTCTACACTATGAATAATTTGCGAATCACCGGCTAGGGCAGCGGTGATTATTTGTCTTATATCTCCCCGAGGAACAGCAATGTCAGGGAATTGCGAGGCTAGGTTATAACTCAAAATTGTGGCAAGATCTTGATGATCTAGCACGGCACGTTCAAAGAAGCTGCTTAACTGTGGCTCCTGCGAGCTTGATTGGGCAGCTTCCTCTTTTAACTTATCAAAAATCCTATCAACCATACTCATCAATTGTGTTCACTTTAAAGTTAAATCCTCATTGAGAACCACTGTATTTGATAGATTGAAACTCGAGAGAGAATCTAAAAGTGTACTATAGCCGCCCCTATCAAGACCAAGCCATTAGTCTACCAGAATATAACGTTGCATAATCTCGTCAAGATGCTCAAGTATGACATCTAGCAAGAGTATATCTGATCGTCTTAGCCGATTTTCCAATAGCTCTTTATCAAGCTGACCGACATACTGATCTGCAATGGGGCGATAACTGATATGCCAGCGTTCTGGAGCGACTCCACCCTTATCAATCGCATAGGGGCGGTAGAACCGCGTTTGACCAGAACTAATATAACCATCAAGCCAGTCATGCAGGGGGGCAAAAATACCTGAATCCTTTACTTCATCTGGCGTTAACTGTAGCTTATAGCCCTCTGGCATTGTGCGCATATCATAGATGTCAAAGTCTGTACCCCAGTGGTGTCTAGAAGCGCCAGGAAGGGCTGACCATCGCAAAATAGCCTGTATCAAACTCCAGGGACTCAAAGCTTCGATATTGATTGGTTCACCACTGCCGTCCATCACTGGGCGTTTTCCAGACACCTTGCCATTCCAAATTTGCAACTGCCGTTCAAAAGAGCGGAATGCGCTACAAAGTGTTAATTCAAATCCGGCTTGCAGTGCAGCGGTTCTCAGCTCTCGAAGCGGCTCCACAACTTGCTTATGGACTAGGAACTCTGAGCCTTTGAGTAAGCTTCTATCCAGACCCTCTAGGTGCGTCTCTGTGGAACCAGTTATAATTTCAGTCGTCTGCATAGCGCTCTAATCAGCATAAATAATAGTACTTGCTGACTTTATACCCCTGCTGTTGGCAATAAGCAAAAAATCTGCTCTTTTTATGGACTCAGCTGTTGACTTTTTTACCTCAACCCCCACTA
>CAXEWB010000323.1:0-2610 GCA_963999835.1 uncultured Cellvibrionales bacterium
CGACCGTAGCTCAGCTGGTTAGAGCACCACCTTGACATGGTGGGGGTCGGTGGTTCGAGTCCACTCGGTCGTACCAACTTCATCAAAGAAACCTTATTTATCCTGTCACAAACTAACTGATCGAGCCACTATGGCTGCATAACTGTGTAATGAGACAGCAATGTGTTTTGTGTTTAGTCATAACATAATAAGGAATCTATTCTCAATTTATATTATCTGATTTTAGCGAGTAATCTCCCTTTCTCTGCGATTTTTAGGTCTGTACTTGTAAGTAAGCGTGTTCAGGCTTTTGACAAAAAATAGAAAAAGAATATCTATGTGCTAATCTGATTTATAACAATCGAATAGACACACAGGACTTATGGATGAGCCCGTTTAAATTTATTGGCGGTTATACGCTAGTGGAATTATTTGTCAGTTTGACAGTGCTTCTATGTCTGTTTTCCCTACTAATGCCCTCATTATCTGCTGTCAAGACCAGACAAGCTGTAACGTTGAAGACGTGGGAAATCAAACGGACACTTGAGTACGCCAGAAGCCTTGCGGTGACACAAAATAAAACAGTTTCAGTATGTACTGCCGTGGATAACTACCGTTGTGTGAAGCGATACGGCTCGAGGTTGCTGATTTTCAATGATCGGGACAAAAATTCTCAGTGGACTAAAGATGAGTCACTGTACCGTGATGCCATATTAGGTAATGCTCGGGTACGACTCTCAGCTTCTTGGGGCTCATCGGTTGTGCGCTTTAAAAACTCTGGCGAGTCCATTGAATCGGGAAATTTCTTGGTTTGCATGCCCTCACCAGAGAACTTTGGTAGACAGGTGATTTTTTACCACAGTGGGCGTGTTCGTTTATCAAAGGATAGTGACAAGGATGGTTATGATGATAGGTCAAGATTGCCAATACTCTGCAATGAGTTGGTTTAATTATGCGCAACCAATAACAACAGATGGCCTGAATAAAAAAGGCAATAAGATCGGTATGATGTGGCGGACTTGTGGGGGTTTAACCTTACTGGAGCTAGTTGTGGTGGTTGTAATCATTGGCGTTTTGGTGAACTTTGCCTACCCAACCTACCAAGAAAATGTGCGTTCCGACAAAACCGCCTTAGCTAAGGCTTTTCTGCTAGAAATCTCCAATAGACAACAGCATTATCTGGATCGGCATGGTAACTATGCGCCAAATCTTGCCCAGCTGGGGGCAGTTCCAAGTCAGGCGCTATCCTCCCATTATAGTATTGTTATCGACATCGATAGAGAGGCAAGCATTGCTAACTTTAGTGCTCAGGCGTTACCTATTTGGCCGGGCAGCGATAGCACAACTGATATATTCAGTCTCAATCATTTGGGTCAGACCAGTGATAATTGGCATGACTAATCCAATGGTTTCATATTCTAGGGGATTTTCTTATGTAGAAGTTTTAATTAGCTTTCTAATCCTAAGTTCCGGCGCACTGACTTACGCAGTATTAATTACACGCATCCAGTTGATGCAGATAGATTCAATTCAATCACTAGATGCTGTTTTTATGGCGAATTATATGGTTTCTCAGTTGGCGTTGAGTGCTGAGCAATGCCAGATATCTAGCAACAGTTGTCCTTCCGTTTTAGTTGATCTGGGACATTTTGACGCTACGAGTCCACTCCTTGAGGGTTATGGATGGACAGTATTGGAACAGAGCAGTTCCAGTAGTCCCTTAGGCTGTATAGATTTCGATCGTGATTCGAACACCTATGTCATTGGTATTTTCAACAGAGGGTTTAACTTTTCAGAATTGAATAATATCAACTGTAAACAAGATGATTTTTTATCTGTTGTCAGGTATACGCCGCTATCAGTGCATAAGGAGATCCTCGTTGAATAGATCAGTACAGGGATTCAGCCTAATTGAATTAATGTCAGTGGCAGTTCTAGTCACCCTGTTTTTTTCATCAATCACTGCCATGGTGTTGAGTGCTTCGCGAGTCACCACATCTGTGCAACAGACGGGCGAGATCGCTGAGAGTGCTCAGTACCTGACAAGTATATTAAAGCGTGAATTGAATCTGGCAGGTTTTTATGGCGAATTAGATTTGATTGCCCAGAATACGGATACGGACAGGCCTCATCTCTGTGCAAACGCCTCTGAGATGACCATTCAGGAGGCTCTTATGCATCCTGTGGACGGAATCAATAATATGCCTATGGATCAGTGGCTCTGTGGCCAAGATGCTGTATTGGCAGAAACTGATATTTTACTGGTACGCAGAGGATTATTACTCTCACAAAACAATCCTGAGCAAGTAACAGACTGGAAGCAGACGCTCTATTATGTGTCGGTTGATAAATCCTTTAAACGTCGACGTTATATTCACGGTTCCTATAAACGTGCGGAACCGATTATAGAGGGCGTGAAAGATTTTCAAATTGAATATGGCATCAGGTCAGTCAGTCAGCAGGGGGTAAAAACGAAATTTGTCGAATTACCGAGTAGTGAACAGGAGTGGGGCCAGCTGGTAGCAATTAGGTTCTTCTTGCTATTGAGTAGTACGGCACTTTCAACTCAAGAAAATGTTTCTAGAACATATCAATACGCTAACAAGTCAATTGAAATACATGATGGTAAGC
>CAXEWB010000324.1:0-3965 GCA_963999835.1 uncultured Cellvibrionales bacterium
AGGTGTCGACCGAGTACTCACCATCGACTTACACGCGGAACAAATTCAGGGCTTTTTTAATTGCACAGTAGATAATATCTATGGAGCCCCTGTACTGCTGGATGATATCGAGCGCCAACATTACAAGAAACTTCAAGTGGTATCACCGGATATTGGCGGTGTTGTGCGTGCTCGAGCAGTCGCAAAGCAACTTGGTTGTGATCTAGCCATAATTGATAAACGCAGACCTTCGGCCAATGAAAGCGAAGTAATGAACCTGATTGGTGAAGTGGAAGGGCGAACCTGTGTGTTGGTCGATGATATCGTCGATACCGCCGGCACCCTCTGTAAGGCAGCAGAAGCACTGAAAGAATATGGTGCACGCAAAGTGGTGGCCTATGCAACCCACGCTGTTTTGTCTGGTAACGCCATTGACAACATCACCCATTCAAAACTGGATAATCTCGTGGTAACCAACAGTATTCCACTCACTGAAGAGGCAAAAAACTGCGGCAAAATCCGTACCCTTACCCTAGGTAAACTTCTGGGTGAATCGGTGCGCCGCCTGAGTAATCAAGAATCCATCAGTGCGATGTTCTTATAAGCTATCAGTTAAACGCTGGATAGGAATTAACATCACTGATTAACCTGCCCACTACTCATTGAGGGCACTAACCCCCATTTCAGGTCTGGTCGCGGTCTGAGATGGCATAATGAAGGAGACTACCATGTCTACTGATTTTACTTTAAATGCGAAAGGTCGCGAGGATGCAGGGAAAGGTGCGAGCCGCCGCCTGCGTCGTCTGGCCGGAGAAATACCCGCCATCGTGTATGGTGACAAAAAAGAACCTGCGCAGATATCACTGGCCCATAAGGATGTGACGAAAGCATTAGAGAATGAAGGTTACTTTTCCCAAGTTATCTCTTTAGACATTGACGGCAACGCCGAAGATGTCGTGATTAAAGATATCCAACGTCACCCTGCCAAAGCCCTTGTGCTGCATATGGATTTTCTCAGAGTCAGCAAGACTACCAAGCTTACTACCAGAATACCCCTACACTTTATCAACGAAGATGTTTGTGTTGGCGTTAAAATGGGTGGTGGTCTAATTGCTCACAGCATGACCGAACTGGAAATCCAATGTCTACCCAAAGATCTACCTGAGTATCTCGATGTTGATATGGCTGAGGTAGAAATAGGTCAAACAGTTCACATCTCTGATATTAAACTGCCAGAGGGTGTAGAGAGTGTTGCCCTAAGCCATGGTGAAGATCACGATCTTCCCATTGCCACCGTCAACAAACCTAAGGCTGTCGAGGAGGAATTATCCGAGACACCTGAAGAGGGTGAAGCGGAGGCTGATAGCGGCGATGGCGAGGCAAGCGAAGAGTAATCTTCTAGCTTGCCCTAGGCTTGCCGACATTGGAAACGCCCGTGGATCTTATCGTAGGGCTGGGAAACCCCGGCCCTAAGTATCATCTAACCCGTCACAATGCCGGCGCTGATCTAGTGCGAGAGCTTGCCAATGACTTCAATGGCAATTGGACGTCAGAGAGTAAATTCTTTGGTGAAACCAGCAGACTGACCATTGGCGGCCGTGACGTTAGATTACTGATTCCCAGCATTTTTATGAACCTCAGTGGTCAGGCAGTTTCCGCTGTAGCAAATTTTTACCAAATCGCGTCACACAATATTCTAATTGTGCACGATGAACTGGACCTGCAGCCCGGCACCACAAGATTCAAAATTGGCGGTGGCCACGGTGGACATAATGGCCTGCGAGATATCATTAAACACCTTGGTAATAACAGTGGTTTTGCTCGCCTACGAATCGGTATTGGCCATCCTGGACAGGCCAGTCAAGTATCTGACTATGTACTTAAAAAACCCTCACCTGCTGATCAAAAGCTTATTGCCAATAGTATCGATAAAGCGCTGCAGCAAGTGCCTGTGGCAGTGGCTGGCGACTGGGAAAAGGCCATGAATGTCCTGCATGCTGACTAGCGGATTATTAATCAGTTTCAAACAAAGAAATTAACAAAGAGATCAATAAAAGGATCAAAAAATGGGTTTTAACTGTGGCATAGTGGGGCTACCCAACGTTGGTAAATCAACCCTATTTAATGCGCTGACCAAAGCGGGTATCGATGCAGAAAATTTCCCTTTCTGTACCATCGAACCCAACACCGGCGTGGTACCCATACCTGACCCTCGCCAAGACAAAATAGCGACTATCGTAAACCCCCAACGCAATATCCCAACCAGCATGGAATTTGTCGATATAGCAGGTCTAGTGGCGGGTGCCTCTAAAGGGGAAGGATTGGGTAACCAATTTTTAGCCAATATCCGCGAGACCGATGCCATTGCCCATGTGGTGCGCTGTTTTGATGACGAAAACGTCATACATGTCGAGGGCAAAATTAATCCTGCCGAAGACATTGCCGTGATCAATACAGAATTGGCTCTGGCCGATCTGGAAAGCGCTGAAAAAGCACTGCTCAGAGCGTCCAAAGCAGCCAAAGGCAAGGACAAAGAGGCCATTGCCTTACAGGCACTTTTGGAAAAAATTCTGCCCCACTTAAATGGCGCCAATCCTCTGCGCTCTCTGGACTTAAGTGAAGACGAGTTAAAACTGCTTAAACAACTCAATCCACTAACTCTAAAACCCACCATGTATATAGCTAATGTGGACGAAGAGGGCTTTGAAAATAATCCCTACCTTGATGCGGTCAAGGCTATTGCCGAGCAGGAGGGCGCGGTGGTAGTGCCCATCTGCAATAAATTAGAAGCAGAAATCAGCGAACTAGAAGATGACGAAAAACTAGAGTTTCTAGCCGAAATGGGTATGGATGAACCCGGTCTTAATCGAGTTATTCGCGCTGGCTACTCGCTACTAGGATTACAGACTTACTTTACTGCTGGCCCCAATGAAGTCCGTGCTTGGACAATTCCCATTGGTGCCACCGCCCCCAAAGCTGCAGGCAAAATTCACACAGATTTTGAGAAAGGCTTTATCCGCGCCGAGATTGTCGCTTATGACGACTATTTGAAAGGCAACGGCGAACAGGGGGCTAAAGAAGCCGGTAAATGGCGCCTTGAAGGCAAGGATTACATCGTTCAAGATGGCGATATTATTCACTTCCGCTTTAACGTCTAACTGCCATGAATACAATCACCGGGCGATGGAAACTGGGTATTTTATTAGCCCTAAGCACCGCCTTTATGTGGGGCGTGCTCCCAGTGAGTCTGCAGTTTGTTCTATTGACCCTCGATGCCGAAACCACGGTCTTTTTTCGCTTTCTTTTAGCGGCCGTTCTATTGACCGCCTATTTAATCTACAGCGGAAAACTCACTTATCAGCGCCAAGAGCTCAAAGACAGGCTACTGACACCCAAATTAGGTGTGCGTATATTAGTAGCCGGATTGTTGCTAGTTATTAACTATGGCCTATATATTTTTGCCCTAGAGAAAAGCACAGCCGAGGGTGTACAGGTCATGATGCAGATAGCACCCATACTGTTGTTACTTTGTGGCATCAAACTGTTTAATGAAACATTCTCGACCGCCCAATGGCTGGGCTTTTTAATTTTTGTAATGGGTCTGGGGCTGTTCTTTAACCAGCACCTAATCGACCTGTTTGTCTCATTGACTGACTATGGTATGGGTCTGCTACTTGCCATAGCTTCTGCCGTGATTTGGACGGGCTACGCGATCATCCAGAAGTTTCTATTAGAGGATTTCACCTCCGAAGAGACCATGTTGGTATTTTACTGGATGGGTACCCTCGCCTTTTTGCCCTTCTGTGATTTCTCAACTATGTCTCAACTGAGCACACTGGGTTGGGCCATGCTACTTTTTTCGGGCCTAAATACATTGATTGCCTATGGCTGCTTTGCTGAAGCCCTTGTGCATACAGACGCCTCAAGGGTTAGCGCGACCCTCGCCATAACACCGATTATTACCTTAGTGATTGTGCAAATAATCC
>CAXEWB010000325.1:0-23509 GCA_963999835.1 uncultured Cellvibrionales bacterium
GGCTTGCAAATTCATAGAATGTGTCTGAGAGGATCACAACCTGAAAACGCTCGCGTAGCCAATCCACAAAATCAATGGCACCCTCAAGGGGTTTAAGGGTGGCGATAACGTCCTGAATTTGCTTTAACCCCAGTCCATGTTGACGCAACAAATCTAGCCTATAACGCATTAGTACATCGTAGTCAGGTTCATCTCTGGTTGTTTTCTTTAACGCTTCAATGCCGGTCTTTTCGGCAAAGGCTATCCAAATCTCCGGAACTAGGACACCCTCTAGGTCTAGGCAAGCAATTTCCACAATTTTTCCTTATATTTCAGATATGCATCACTCTACTCAATTTAAGCTAGCTTCGCAATTTGTGAACAGCAAGATTATTTATAGCCAAACGCTATAGTTTATACAAAACAGTTTCTATAATGACTAAATGCTATTTGTTAGTATGCGCCACCTTAATTAATAGCTCATTACTGCACAGAGAGTCCTTTATGTCACTCAATCTTGAATCAATTAATAAACAATTGAAAGATCAATCACCAGACGAAATTATCCAATGGGCTATCCAGCAAGGAGACAATCCTATAGTAACGACTAATTTCCGTCCCTACGAAGCCGCAATTCTTTATGCATGTGTAAAAAACATGCCAGCAATGCCTGTTATTTGGTGTGATTCTGGTTATAACACCAATGCTACCTATCGACATGCTGAATTGTTGATAGCAAATCTAAAGCTTAATGTTTCTCTGTATGTCCCAAGACAGTCTGCTGCTCACCGCAATGTGGTTATGAGTGATATTCCCGACATCGATAGTGAGCTGCACAGCACCTTCACTGAACAAGTGAAACTTGAACCATTCACACGTGCTATGGCTGAACACAAGCCTGATGTATGGTTTACCAACCTGAGAAAAGGTCAAACAGCTTTCAGAGACTCCTTAGATATTGTCACTCAGAGCTCTGATGGTGTCATTAAAGTGAGCCCATTTTTCTACTGGAACGATGAGCAGCTTGACAGCTATCTTACTGACAATGCTTTACCCAATGAGCAAGATTACTATGATCCAACAAAAGTTCTTGGTAACAGAGAGTGCGGACTGCATACGCAATAATTTGCTAGTAAACAGGAAGCTCAACGTCTTTGAAAAGGCTTTCTCGAGACTCTGGATTAGACATTGCTGTCACTCTGTCAATCAAATCCCTGGTTAAATGGGGCGCGAAAGCGCTGATAAAGTCATACATATAACCTCTGAGATAGGTCCCCTTTCTAAAGCCAATACTGGTCACACTTGACTCAAATAAATGATCGGCCTCGATTGCTACCAAATCATTATCCATCACTGGATCGTAGGCCATATGTGCGACAATTCCGATACCTAGACCTAGGCGCACATAGGTTTTTATGACATCTGCATCGGTAGCTGTGAACACTACCTTTGCAGTTAAGCCCTGATTTGCGAAGGCTTCATCTAATTTGGACCGCCCCGTAAAACCAAATACGTAGGTAACGATTGCATAGCTAGCGACATCCTCTAAAGATATTCGTTCTATTAGGGTTAAAGGGTGATTTTTTGGCACTACAATACACCGATTCCAGCGATAGCAAGGCATCATTATAAGATCTGAAAACAGCTCTAGCGCTTCAGTCGCTATTGCAAAATCAATACTGCCATCGGCGGCCTTTTCGGAAATTTGCAAAGGTGTACCCTGGTGCATATGCAGAGCAACATTAGGGTATCTGTCAATAAAACTTTTAATAACCTTCGGTAACGCATAACGCGCTTGGGTGTGAGTTGTGGCAACGGATAAATTACCTGATTCAGGGCTATTGTGCTCCTGTGTTAACTGCTTAATACTGTCTACTTGACGTAATATACCATTGGCTATATGAATAATTTGTTGTCCAGTGGGTGTTACTCTAGTCAGATGCTTGCCACTTCTAGTAAATATTTCTACGCCTAATTCATCTTCAAGTAATCTAATCTGTTTACTGATACCTGGTTGCGATGTGTAGAGGCTAGCGGCAGTGGCCGATACATTAAGATTGTGATTTGCAACCTCACATATATAGCGTAATTGCTGTAATTTCATCGATGAATTCCCTATTGACAGACACCAGTGCAACTTATTCGTTTAGCGTATAAAAGTATATAATTTTATTCTTTCTTAGAATAGAGCGTAATTGTTAAAGTACGCACCTTTAGGTTGTTATGAATTTGTATGATTGATTTTCTCTTCTACATTTTTGCCGGCGCATCGGTGGGTCTAGCAATTGGTTTAACGGGTGTTGGCGGTGGATCGTTGATGACCCCTTTATTAATTTTCTTCGGCTTTCCCTACAATGTTGCAATAGGGACAGATCTTTTATATGCCTCGATTACAAAAGCTGGCGGTATGTTATCCCATAGTCGTCAAAAGACCGTAGCGTGGCGTGTAGTTGGGTTTCTTGCGCTTGGCAGTTTGCCAGCCTCTATACTAACGGCAATCTATCTAGACGAGGTTTTTGCAGATTCATCTCAATATGAAGCTATTCTCACCCATAGTTTAGGGTTAATGTTGATTCTGACAGCAAGTGTAATATTATTGCGTGGAAAACTTCAAAAAAACGAATTAATAGCTCAGGTTAGGCCAAAAAAATACGCTGATCTTACTGTCTTTATAGCCGGCCTTTTTCTAGGTGTCTTTGTTACTTTGTCCTCTGTTGGAGCTGGTGCATTTGGAGCCGCAATATTGATGATGCTATATCCCCATTTAAAAGCGATTAAAATCGTCGGCACTGATATAGCTCACGCTGTGCCATTGACATTGATTGCTGGCTTGGCACATTTATTTATTCTCGGTAATGTGGATTTTTTATTGTTATTTGGTCTATTAATAGGCTCTCTGCCTGCTATTAGCATCGCTACCAAATTGGCCAACAAAATACCTAGCAATATCCTACAAAACACAATCGCCTTAGTACTACTGTGCTTGGGTATTAATTTTGCAGTTTTTTAGTAATCGCTGTTTACCAATAAACAGGAACGTTATTTAGTATCTTGCCTTTCATTGGCAACGCCATGGGGAACATGCCCTGTCGCGACAAATTCACTGGCTGATTTACAGTGCACCTGTTGATCGTCAAAAAACACATCCGCACCAAATGACTTTAAGAAGTCACCTTTGCTAAGGCCGCCTAAAAACAGACTTTCATCAATACGAATATTCCATTCTCGAAGGGTGCGAACGACTCGCTCATGGGCAGGTGCTGCTCGCGCTGTAACAAGGGCTGTGCGAATCGGACATTGATCTTTCGGGAACTCTGATTGTAAGGCTTGTAGCGCTTCTAAAAAATGCTTGAAAGGACCGGGATTAAGCGGTTGACGTGCAGATTTTTTCTCATTTTCTGTAAAAGCATCTAAGCCCTGCTCCTTAAAAATACGCTCTGATGCGTCAGAGAATAGGACAGCATCACCATCAAAAGCAAAGCGCAACTCGTCGGTATTTTTAGACTCGGCCTGAGAGGACAACAGTGTAGCCGCAGCCATACCATTATCTAGAGCGTTACGAACATCAGCCGCATTGGTAGACAAAAATAGGTGGCAGGCAAAAGCTGATACATAGCGATAAGGGCTGTCCCCGCCAGAAAAGGCCGCCCGAGTGATATTGAGATTATGATGAGCTATCGAGTTGAAAACTCTCAATCCTGTGTCAGCAGAATTTCGAGATAACAGAATAATCTCTACCCGAGGTTCCCCTCCTAATTTTTCATTGATACGCAGCAGCTTTGACGCAAGAGGAAAAGCCTCACCTGGCTCTAGCACTACATCTTCATATTGACGTTGATACTCTGCGTAGGCTACAACACCCTGCTGTTCATAAACACTATGACTTTCACGCATATCAAAGAGCGCGGTTGATGATATAGCAATCACCAATTTTGGGCCTTTATTCGGTGCCATAATTTTTATTGCGTTCCTCTTTTCAAGGCCGCCTGATCATCAGAAAAATAAGCCTTTGTAAGACTAAACACCACTGGCGATAAAAGAATAAGAGCGATTAAATTAGGTATTGCCATAAGCCCATTTAATGCATCTGACATCTTCCACACAACGCCTAGACTCATTTGAGTTCCCAAAAAGATTCCCATCACCCATATAACGCGGTAGGGAATTATAACGTTGGGTCCTAGCAAAAATTCTGCACAACGCTCCCCATAATAGCTCCAACCCAGCATGGTAGTGAACGCAAATAAAACGATGCAGATACTGAGGATATTCTCTCCAAAAGGCAGGGTGCTCTCGAAGGCACTCAAGGTCATCGCTGCACCCTGCAAGCCAGTACTCCAAACATCGGTTACCACAAGAACTAAGCCAGTCATAGTACAAATAACTAGGGTATCAATAAACGTTCCCAACATGGCAATATTGCCCTGTCTAACAGGGCTATTAGTCTCGGCAGCAGCATGGGCTATTGGTGCCGAACCCAAGCCTGATTCATTGGAGAAAATGCCACGTGCGACACCCATACGCAGTGCTAGTATTAACGTTGAACCTGCAAAACCACCTGTGGCAGCCGTTCCATTCAATGCGCTATCGAGAATTAGAGCAAGGGCCGCTGGAATTTCACTGAAATGGACAAGCAAGATGCATAAAGTAGAGACAATATAGATGACCGTCATCAGAGGCACTAGTTTGCCCGCCACCTCGGCAATACGCTTGATACCTCCTAGTAGCACGATAGCGACCAGCGTGGACATAACAATCCCACTCACTACAGTAGAAATATTATAGTTACTCATCAACACCTGAGAGACGGTATTCGATTGCACCGTATTGGCCAGACCAAAGCCGGCCAAACTGCCAAAAATGGAAAACATGATGCCCAGTGGCATCCAGTGCTGGCCAAGACCATTTTTTATATAGTACATAGGGCCGCCAACCTTTTTACCCTGTTTATCAGTCTCTCTAAAATTGACTGCTAAAACGGCTTCTGAATACTTGGTGGCAAGACCCACTAAGGCCGTACACCACATCCAAAACAGAGCTCCAGGTCCACCAATCCCTATCGCAGTAGCAACGCCTGCAATATTACCTGTCCCTACAGTAGATGAAAGCGCGGTCATAAGAGCATTAAAGGGACTAATTTCTCCTTCGCCATCACCCTTTTTACCTTTAAAAAGTTGCTTAAACGCATAGGGAATACGGGTAATTGTCATACCCTTTAGGCCAATAGTTAGAAAAACCCCTGTACCCAGAAGAAGAATTAACATTACTGGGCCCCAAACAAAGCTATTAACGGTATCTACCAGTTGCTCGAACATTGTTTAATCCACCTGTAAATCTAATAATTGCTGTTGTGCCAAGAGCCCAAAAAGACCACCAGTATGTAAAAATACGATATCCTGGTCATCTTTAAATTTGTCCTGTTTTATATCTTCAATCATGCCGTAGAAGGCTTTACCTGTATACACTGGGTCAAGAACAACGCCTTCCAATTTTGCCACAGTTTTGATCAGATCGAATACTGCTGGATCGGCAATGCCATAGCCAGGACCTATATATTTATCACGAGTAATAATATCTAACTTTTTAGTATCAATAGCTATGGCGTATTTTTTTGCCCAATCTTGAATGTCTTGCAAGACTTTTCTATAAAAATAATCTGCATTGTCACAGACCGCATATCCGTGCACGCGAATGTCAAGATCTAGCAGTGAAGCACCGAGCGTTAAGCCGGCTTGTGTTCCGCCTGAGCCTGTTGCATGAATAAGTTTACTGGGAGCTATATTTTCACGTATAAAGTCCTGTTGTAACTCCTCTATAGCAGACATATAACCCCATAGGCCAGTGGCATTACTACCGCCTGTAGGAATAATATAACTTGGCGCACCAGAGGTAGAATAATGTTTCTCCCAGTGATCAAATATTTCATCAATTTTTTTAAATTCCTCAGGGGAATATAAGCTTATTTTAGCGCCTGTTAATTGATCGAGAAGTAAATTGCCAATTGGTTCTGGATTTCGGTCTAGACGCAATAATAGATGGACTTTAAAGCCGAGTTGAGCACCCAATACGGCTACCGCTCGACAGTGGTTAGATTGAACACCACCACTTGTAATAATAGTCTTACACCCAGAATTTTTGGCCTCTGCTAAGAGAAATTCAAGCTTTCGCACCTTGTTGCCAGAGGTAAGGCAACCTGTAGAATCATCTCGTTTTATCCACAGGCGCGGGACTGAATCGCATATAGTTTGCAAATAGGAGTTCAATCTATCTAGCGCATAGAATGGCGTAGGCGTTTGAGCAAGATTGAGCCGATCAGGATAGACAAACACTGATTGAACTGGCGCTAGGAGTTTTGCTATCTAAATACCTTTAAATAGCCTTAATCGTGCCTTTTGGAAGCACCGCATGGACAGCAACTTTCTGAAACTTAAGCTCTTGGCTTTTGCTAACTTCCAGCGCCAGATACTCGCCCTCAAGTTTGGTGATCTTGCCTATAAGCCCGCTGGTCATGACCACTTCATCGCCTTTTGCCAGAGAAGCGATCAAATTATTATGCTCCTTTTGTCGCTTTTTTTGCGGACGAATAATAAACAGATACATAAACAAAAATAATCCACCAAACATAAGAAAGGTAAACAATGGATTAGGCTCGTTAGCGCCACTTTGTGCATAAGCATTGGATACAAAAAACATAGAAGATTTCCTTTATATAGTTACTTTATAAGCTGATTAATTGGCAATTATAGAGCTCGCTCAAGCAAGAT
This sequence comes from uncultured Cellvibrionales bacterium, assembly GCA_963999835.1. Classification (GTDB taxonomy): domain Bacteria; phylum Pseudomonadota; class Gammaproteobacteria; order Pseudomonadales; family Porticoccaceae; genus HTCC2207. Next base: position 6,744 of record CAXEWB010000325.1, read on the forward strand.
TTGACTTGACCCACCCCAACACATCTTCATGGTGTGTCTTAGTTTTTACTTTATCCATTACCATTACAATATGACCCTGTTTGTCAATGACGAATGTAGATCGAAGCACACCCATAAACTCACGACCCATAAATTTTTTAAGCCCCCAAGCACCGTATGTTTCAGTAACTGCATGGCCCTCGTCAGACAGTAGAGTAAAATTTAGCTCCTGCTTGTCTTCAAACTTAACCAAGCGATCTACCGAATCAGGGCTAACTCCTAAAACAACAGTGTCTACAGCACTAAACTCCGCGTTGGTATCGCGAATGCCGCAGGCTTGAACAGTACAGCCTGGTGTCATTGCTTTTGGGTAAAAATAAAGAACTACGTTTTTATTGCCTTTAAAGTCGGCCAGCGAGACCTCCTTCCCCCTTTGATTTAGCAATGTGAATGGGGGTGCTATAGATCCAACTTTTGCAAATGCCACACTAACCTCTCTCTGTATCTGTTAATCTCTGTAGTACAACTTTAGATGAAAACCAACCCAAAAATCTAGATCAAAGATAGTATTAAGTACAACTTTTTTACAAAAATAAAAAAAGCTGCCAAATTAGACTTGGCAGCCTATATGATTTAGCCATGAAACTGGTTATTTATGGAAGTAAGTGAGCAACAGCGTCCCTCTCTTCCATCAATTCTTTTTCTGTAACGCTCATTCTTTCTCTTGAAAACGAATTTATCTCAAGCCCTTGAACAATTTGCCAATCGCCATCAATACAGATGCAGGGGAATGAATATATGAGCCCCTCGGCAATACCATAGCTACCATCGCTATAGACACCCATGCTCACCCAATCTCCTTGAGGTGAGCCAAGAACCCAAGTTCTCATATGAGCAATGGCCGCATTGGCAGCAGATGCTGCACTTGAAGCACCACGCGCATTAATAATAGCCGCGCCACGTTGCTGTACAGTTGGAATTAAATCATCTTCGTACCATGCTTGATCAATTAAATCTATGGCAGCCTCACCGTTGACCTTTGTTTGATGAAGATCAGGATACTGAGTCGCTGAATGATTGCCCCAAATGGTCATATGCGTTACATCGTTAATCGTTGTTGCAGTCTTGTCAGCAATTTGGCTGAGCGCTCGGTTATGATCTAATCTTGTCATTGCAGTGAACTGTCGCGGATTAATATCTGGTGCGTTGCGCTGAGCGATCAAAGCATTGGTATTGGCCGGATTACCGACAACTAAAACCTTAATATCCCTGCTGGCGTGATCATTAATAGCTTTACCCTGAGTTGAAAATATAGCTGCATTTGCTTCTAGCAGATCTTTGCGTTCCATACCTGATCCCCTTGGACGAGCACCCACCAACAAAGCAAAGTCGGTGTCCTTAAACGCCACCTCAGCTTGATCAGTACAGACCATGCCAGCAAGTAGTGGAAATGCGCAATCTTCCAATTCCATGGCGACACCATTAAGTGCCTCAAGAGCCGGTGTAATTTCGAGCATTTGTAGTATCACTGGCTGATTCGGCCCTAGCATCTCTCCAGACGCTATGCGGAATAAAAGGGAATAGCTTATTTGCCCTGCAGCACCAGTTACAGTAACGCGAACGGGTTTAGTCACGATATATCTCCATATGATTAAAATTTTGATTAAAAAAAAGGAATGCCATTATAGTGCGAGGATTGAAAAAATGCATAAGTAAACCCTGCTTATAAGGGGTTCAACACACACAAATTTTCATATTACAGGCAAAGTTTTGTATAGAGCGTTTGCATTTCCTTATACAGATCATCTTTAAAACTACCTGTTGCTGTATCCAATTTTGCAACTATCTCCACAAGATGCTCATTATCTTCCTTACCACCCCACTGCTTATGATAAGTACCCTGCTGATAACCATAATCTTGTCTAAAGAAATTAAGTACATTTTTGCCAACATAGCCAACATACAACTGGTCAAAATCCATATTAATTCCCTTCATGAGAACGGCAAATCTACTGACATCAAAGTCCTTTTTAATCAATGTATTAGACGTGAAATCTTCAAGATCAGTTGGGAAATCGCCACTTTTTTTAACCGTCGAAAAGGCTTTCATTACCTGCTCCACTATGTCTTCGAGCGGTTGATCTTTCAGCAATAGGATACTAAGTCCAAAGTGCCAAATATCGACTAATTCCAACGCTATTTGATCTATATCAGGCTGCTGTTTTTTCCACCATTTCCACCCATAGTGATCAAGCAGTTCAGCACACTCTATCCAGATTGCCCTGTACCACTCAAAATTTTGCTCACGCCAGTTAGCATGAACTTTAGTATTCATACTATTCTGAAGTTCGAGCATCGTTTTTATTTGTAACCTCATAAGAATTCCTTAGGCTCGTACAAAATTATTGGTGGCTTTCTCGTTGCCAATACTAGTATTGGGTCCATGGCCTGTAACCACAACGGCCTCGTCGTCAAGACAGTATAGCCGCTCTTTGATAGACGACTGTATCTGTTGAAAATCTCCACCGGGGAAATCGGTGCGCCCAACGCTACCCAAAAAAAGTGTGTCGCCGGCAATGAGCGTCTTGTATTCTTCAAACCAAAAGCTGACTGAACCTGGTGTATGGCCCGGGGTATGAATCACCACACCACCACAACAGTCCAAATTCTGATCGTCATGAAGTTGATGGTCTGGCTTAGGCAGAGATGCCGGCGGAAGACCGAAATGCTGACATTGTTGATCTGCCATATCCCAAAGGAACTGATCAGATTTATGCAAATAAATTGGTGCGCCAGTAGCATTTTTTATTTCACCGGCGGCCAAGATATGGTCCAAATGGGCATGGGTATGAATAATTGCCACTACCTTTAATTGCAGTTGTTTTAACAAATTGAGTATTTGCTTAGCATCGCCACCTGGATCAATCACTAGCGCTCGGCCTGTATGCTTGTCACCAATAATCGAACAGTTACACTGCAATGGCCCTACAGGAAAGGTTTTGATAATAAATGCGTCTTGTGGGGCGGTACTTTCAATCATGCTTTCTTCTTTCCTCTCAATTATTGGGCCTAAACAGGCGAAAAAAGTTATCGCTCGTGGCCTGTGCTAGTGTCTCGAGCTGTATATTTTTAATATCAGCCACACACTGTGCAACTTCATAAACATACTGTGGCTCATTTTGTTTACCTCTATACGGAACTGGCGCTAGCCACGGAGAATCCGTCTCAATCAGCAGTCTATCAAGCGGAACTTTTGCCACTACTTTCCTTAGGTCATCAGCATTTTTGAACGTGACTATTCCTGAGAAAGAGATGTAAAAACCCAGATCAAGAGCTGCTTTAGCCATCTCCCAGGTCTCCGTAAAACAGTGCATTACACCAACCGACTCAGATCTGTAATGACTTAGAAGATCGATCGTTTCTTCGCGCGCTTCTCTAGTATGAATAATCACGGGCTTACTGGCTTGTTCTGCAGCAATAAGATGATTAACAAAACTTTGCTTTTGCCATTTGAATGTATCTGCACTGTAATGATTATCCAGACCTGTTTCACCAATAGCGATCACTTTAGGAGCCTTTGCTAGTGTCACTAAATCGTCCACTGAAGGTATAGGAAGGCTAGTTTCTTGAAGTGGGTGCACGCCAACTGATGAATAAATGTTTGTATATTTCGCAGTGAGATCAATAAGGGATTTAGAGCTAGCCAAATCAACTGCAACGCTCAGTAAATGACTGACACCTCGTTGTTTGGCATCTGCTATTACATCATCTATACCACCCCTACACTGGGTTAGGTCTAGTTTATCTAGGTGACAATGAGAATCTACTAACATAAAGGATAGTTTAAATTAACTGTTGAGTGAGGCAAACCATTTAGCCATTTGTATTTTTGTTACTCAATTATTTGCGTTGACGAAAGACCTGAGACCATTCCATAAATAACTCCTCCCAGAGTAATTGAGTGTTTATATTTGACCCACTCAACAACCATCCTCTGGCCTTGTTGAGTTTATCAGAGAAATCAAAGAGCGCTGGAATGGGGTGATCTCTAAGCTCTCCAGTCGCTAAGTGGTGCAAATAGCTCATAGTCCAGTTTACTGCACTATCGGCATCATATTTTTGGCATTCTTGCGCAGCCTCAATTGGTAGTTTCTCACCCTGCCGAATGGCCTCTAAAAGAGCTTCCATCTGCTGACGCTCCTCTAAACCATCTCCGCGCAAATATTGCAGGGCTAACAGTGGTAAGCCACGTGCTATATCAAGCATTTCGATATTTTTATCATTTTTATCAATAGTATCTAACCAGGCTAAAGCATCCTCTCTCTGAGGAATTGGCATATTTTCGATTTGACAGCGACTGCGGATAGTAGCGGGTATCTGTCCGGCTCTGTGAGACATCAGTATAAGTAAGGTATTTGGCTGAGGCTCTTCTAAATTCTTTAAAAGCGCATTATAGGCAAACTTGTTCATAGCATCAGCGGGATGGATAATAGCGACCTTCCAACCGCCCTGCTGCGCTGTATTTTCCAGCGATGCGCAGAGGCTTCTTATATGCGGAATCAATATAGATCTACCTGGCTTATCGGGTTCGACAACAATTAGATCTGGATGGGTTTTAGCCTTTAGCAATTGGCAAGCTTTACAGTGACCACAGGCATAGCTTTTCTCTGGACTCAGACACAGAAGGCGCTGTGCAAGTGCCAATACAAAGTGCTCGATACCAATACCATCGGGTCCATGTAATAACAATCCATGGGGTAATTTATGTCCATCAAGACGACTAATAAAGTCATCCCATAAACTGTGTTGCCAGGGCAGCGGCAATGATAGTGAGGTATTGTCACTCGTTTCAGTAGACATAGTTAACCGTCTAAATCCAGAGATAGCCAAAAAGTATCCAACGCTCTTTTGATTTGCGCTTGCACTTCAGGCAATGAGAGTGATGCATCAATAATGGCACAGCGCTCGGGCTCCCTGTTTGCAATTATTTGATAAGTCTCTCGAACTCTCTCAAAGAATTCAATTTCTTCACGCTCAAATCGATCCAATGAGCCACGCTGATTAGCTCGCTTAAGACCCAATTGCGGGGAAATATCTAAAATTAAGGTTAGATCGGGTCTCAACTGGCCTTGAACCATAGATTCCAAATTTGCAATCATTTGGCTGTCCATATTCCTTCCGCCACCTTGATAGGCATAGGTGGCATCTGTAAAGCGGTCACATAGCACCCATTTTCCGCTTCTTAATTCCGGTTCAAGAAACTGATCAAGATGCTGTGCTCTGGCGGCAAACATCAACAGCAACTCTGCTTTGTCACAGACCAATTCATCTCTTGGCGTTAAAAGTAGCTGCCTAATTTCTTCTGCAAATGGGGTCCCACCAGGCTCGCGGCTACAAATATAGGGTAGTTTTTTAAAATCTAACCATTCCTTTATATATTGAATATTAGTGGTTTTACCTACGCCTTCTACACCTTCGATTGTCAAAAACTTTCCACGCATAAATGCCCTGCTTAAAGTCCTTATTGCTGTGGGGGCAGCGAATGATAATTTTTTGCCCGCTGTTTGATCTGGTAATGTCTAACTGCCTTCTGATGCTCCTCAATAGTATCAGAAAACTGATGACCGCCATCACCTCTTGCAACAAAGTAAAGGCTGGAACCTGGTTCTGGATTAACCGCAGCTTTGATAGCAGCCTCACTGGGCATAGCGATAGGTGTTGGCGGGAGACCGTTAATTCTGTATGTGTTATAGGGGGTTTTTTGACGTAAATCACGTCGACGAATATTGCCTTTAAACTGCTCTCCCATACCATATATTACCGTGGGATCTGTCTGTAGCCGCATGCCGAGCTGTAAACGTCGCACGAATACGCCCGCAATTTCACCGCGCTCTTCCCTCAAGCCTGTCTCTTTTTCAATAATAGAGGCCATAATCAACGCCTCATAAGCCGTTTTATAGGGTAAGTTTGCCGCTCGCGTTTGCCAAACTTGATCAAGTACTGAACGCATACGCAGATGAGCTTGCAAAAGAATGTCAGAGGCCGAATCCGAACTGCTATAACTGTAGGTATCAGGGAAGAACCACCCTTCGGGATGGGATACATCAATGCCCGCTAGTTCCAAAATTTCAGCGCTTGACATAGACCTGATATCAGCATACTGAGGCACCTCCGCGAGGTGATTGATCCATTGTTTAAATGTCCACCCTTCAGGAAAAGTGATTTTATATCGGATAACTAGACCTTTATGGAGTTTATTTAAGAGCGATTTAGCAGTATCGCCCTTGTCAATCCAGTAGTCCCCCGCTTTGATTGAACTAGTGTTGGACAGCTTCGCATAGACACTAAAAAGGGAAGGATACTCAATAATCTCTAACTTATTTAATTGTCTGATTATCCGATTGAGATTACTACCCTTCTCTACAGTCAATAGTAGCCGACCCTGATCTAACTCAAGCGATTCTGATAATGTCAGCGGCCTATCTAAGTAATTTTGAGTAAGCGCATAACTTAAACCCATCAAAGAGAGGGACAATATCGTCAGAGCCAGTAGCCACCTAATTCGTTGAGGTATCATTGATAATGGGGATACATTTTAGTTAGTTGTGTCTTAAGCATAAGTGTCTGTTCGCCTAGGGGCAAGGTATTAAGAAGTTGATTATCAGATGTATAGATTGAATTAACCGGTACTATGCCCCTTATTGAATTACAAACAAACATTTCTTTGCATGAATTTAACTGTTTTAAATCTATTTTAGCCACTTTAATCATGATGTGACTGTTTGCGAATAATTTGTCGAGTAGAACCGATCTCATCACTCCGCAGACACCAACAAGAGTAAGATCTGGTGTCAGCCAATTGCCCGTTGCGTCTTTAAGGAAAAGATTAGCTGATATCCCTTCAATTAATTGATCATCGACTGTTGATAGTAGCCCCTCAGCATAATCAGAATTATTCCACTCAGCTCGCGCGATTATCTGATCTAAACGATTTAGATGTTTTATACCGGCAAGTGGACGATTGAAAGGTAGCCTGTGTTCACAACAGCGAACGGCAATACCCTCTTGACTTGGACCCTTCATATTCTTGGGTAGACTAGCATATGTGCAAATAACAGAGGCCTTTATCTTGTCAGGCACAGCATAACCCCTTCCGCCAACACCAGCGGTCACTATTACTTTAATAATACCTTCGGTAATTTTTTTAAGTTGGAGTCGGCCTATAAATTGATTTAAGTAATCCTCTATCTGCTGTGACTGAATGGAAATACCCACCTTCTGCGCATCGCCACTAATGCGCTTCAAGTGCCATTTGATAAGTGGAAGCTCGCCACAGCGATAAAGTATTGTTTCAAAAAGGCCATGTCCATAGGCCAAGCCACGATCATTAACTAAATGTTCAATAGTCGCATTTGAATCAATTGTTTTACCATCAATGGTGAAATAAGTTGTCATGATGAACTAATATATTGGAAAAATTCCGTTAAGGAAAATTCTATAGCCCATAAAAAAACCGCCCCCATAGAGAGAGCGGTTTCTTTAAGCCTAAAATTAGCTGTTAGCTTTGATATAATTGACGGCATCTTCAACCGTAGCTATCTTTTCAGCGTCCTCATCTGGTATCTCTGCATCGAATTCTTCTTCAAGAGCCATAATTAGTTCTACAGTATCCAATGAATCAGCCCCAAGATCCTCAACAAAAGATGAAGATGCTTGAATATCGTCCTCTTTAACGCCAAGTTGCTCGGCGACCATTTTTATTACGCGTTCTTCGATGTTACTCATCGTTGGTTCACTCCTATTAAGTGATCTGATGTCCTGTTGCTTATCTGCGCTATACTAAGCCCAAATAATGATAATCAATGTTTTAGGGCGCGCATTTTACCTCACAAATCATAAAATGCTAGTGTTCACCTAAAAAAAATACTTGATGTACTAGCCAAACAGAGTTCAAGCCATATACATACCGCCGTTGACATGAATAGTCTCACCAGTAATGTAGCCGGCGCTATCGCTGATTAAAAAGCTAACCACAGCGGCAATTTCATCGGCGGAACCCAACCTCGACAACGGTATTTGGCTAAGCATAGCTTGCTTGTTTGCCTCTGGGAGATTTTTGGTCATATCTGTATCAATAAAGCCAGGCGCAACTGTATTTACTGTTATTCCCCTTGAGCCTACCTCCTTTGCAAGAGATCTAGAAAATCCTGAAACACCGGCCTTAGTCGCTGAATAATTACTTTGGCCAGCATTCCCCATTGCGCCGACTACAGAACTAATGTTGACAATTCGACCCCAGCGCGCCTTTGTCATAGGCCTTAAACAGGCTTTTGAGAGGCGATAAATCGATGTTAAGTTAGTGTTGATGACATCTGACCATTCATTTTCTTTCATCCTCAAAAGCAGATTATCCTTAGTAATGCCAGCATTGTTCACCAGTATAGTCGGCGCACCATACTGAGTACTTACACTCTCAATTAAATTATCCACTGATTGGCCATGCGTGACATCTAATACCTGACCTGCTCCAGTGATGCTCTTGTCTGCAAAACGCTGACTGATAGCCTGTGCGCCTGACTGCGATGTAGCTGTACCTATTACAGTGTAGCCCTGTTTACCCAAGTTGTCAGATATAGCTGCGCCAATACCTCGACTAGCACCTGTTACTAAGACTACTTTTTTTTCAGCTGTCATAAATTACTCCTTGAGTATTAAAATTGCGACAGTGTCGCATCAAAACTTTCATGATTATCTGTCACTAAAGAGAATAATTCGGAGTCAATACGCTTATTTAACCCGCTTAAGACCTTACCCGGCCCGCATTCTATAACGGTTGTGACGCCGCTTGATTTGAGTGATTTTATACAGTCGACCCACCTAACTGGCTTGTATATTTGCTCTAGCATTAATACTTTTATACTGTCCGCTTTATTTTCAGTTTGAGCATGCACGTTGTGAACAACAGGTATCGTTGGTTGTTCAAATAAAGTTGCGTTGACCAATTCTGATAATGCCTCTGCTGCCGGTTGCATCAGGGATGTATGAAAAGGTGCGCTGACTGCAAGCGGAAGAGCTCTTTTTGCCCCCGCCTGTTTGCACAGATCGATTGCCAGATCAACGGCAGAACTAGCTCCAGCAATTACCACTTGACTTGGTGCATTGAAATTAACTGCATCAACAACACCTTTTTCAGAGGCTACCTTACAGACATCAATTATAGTTTGATCCTCAAGACCAATAATTGCCGCCATAGCGCCCTCTCCGACGGGAACAGCCTGCTGCATATATTGTCCTCGAGCTCTTACGATATTTAGCGCATCTGCAAACTCTACGACCTCTGAGCAAACCAATGCTGACCACTCGCCAAGACTATGACCAGCCATCAAAGAGGGCTCTGCACCCTGTTTAGCTCGCCATATGCGCCAAATTGCAACACTACTGGCTAAAAGAATTGGCTGTGTGCGTTCAGTTAAATTGATATCATCAGGAGAGCCATGTTGCACTAGTTGCCACATATCGTAACCCAGCACATCTGAGGCCTCATTAAAGGTCTCAATGACTTGAGTGTATGCTTGTGCAAGATCAGCAAGCATACCTATTTTCTGCGAACCTTGACCAGGAAAGACAAATGCTAATTTACTCATAATTTTTCACTTTTAAATAAATTTATTAGGATTTTAAGTGTGTTTTTCAAGAATCGGAGCCAACTTAGAGGGTAATTGATGCTCAGCAGCTGCTATAGCAGTGTTTAATGCAGCTTTAAAGCCCAACTTATCAGCCCCACCATGACTTTTTATGAGCACCGCATTTAAGCCCAAAAGATAGGCGCCATTATAAAACGCAGGTTGCATTGATAATTTAAGTTTAGACAGTCTATTTCCAATCAAAGTAGATGCTAACCTAGTCCGCCAATCTTGGTTAAGAAATTCTGAGAATCTATGCCCAATGAGCCTAGCTGTGCCCTCAGATGCCTTGAGCGCTATATTTCCACTAAATCCATCACAAACTACGACATCGGCCATACCTGCAAATAATCCGTCACCCTCGATAAAACCTTGGTAATTAATACTCGATTCATTTTGTAGCAATTCTGCGGCCTGCTGAATCATCAGATTACCTTTTGTTGATTCAGAACCTATGTTTAACAACTTTACACTAGGCGATTTAACAGAGAATAGATGTTCAGCCGTTAATGAACCTAAAAGAGCAAACTGCTTAAGCTGTTCAGAACTGCAGTCTATATTTGCACCTAAATCTAAAACTAAACAGGATCCACTTTGCGTAGGAATTTCCGAGCATATTGCTGGACGTGTGATACCGGGCAGAACGCCCAATATATATAACCCTAAGGCCATTAGGGCACCCGTATTACCGCCACTCACACAGGTATCGGCATCACCCTCATGAACCGCGCGAATGGCAGCGGCCATAGACGAATCAGCTTTAGAGCGAAGGATGGCAGAGGGTTTTTCATCACCACCGACTACACAGGGAGCATGGCGAAACTCAATACGGGAAAGTATATCTTGATTGATTTTGTTACCAACTGTTTCACTGATGAGTTTTTCATCACCGCATAAGAGAAAGCTGACTTTTGGCTGACTCTGAAGGATGTCTAGAACGGCAGGCACCACTATACTGGGCCCGAAATCCCCTCCCATTGCATCCACTGAGACTCTAAGTCGCATGGTCAAACAAGTGGCATTTTAAAGAGACGATAAATTACTCAGGATTTGTATCTATTACCTTGCGGCCTCGATAAAAACCGTCGGCAGTAATGTTATGACGCAAATGCTTTTCACCACTGGTTTGATCTGTGGACACCGACGCTGATGATAGAGCGTCATGGGAACGACGCATACCGCGCCTAGAACGAGTTTTGCGACTTTTCTGTACAGCCATGAGTACACTCCTATAATTAGGTTGCTATTTCTTTAGTTGCTGTAAAACACTAAACGGGTTATTAGGCATAGCCTGGACACCCTCTTGTACATGATTTTGCTGATAGGCATCACCTGTACAGTCTTCAATATCATGGTAATTGACTATTGGTAATGCGAGTAACAGCTCATCTTCGACAACAGGAATTAAGTCTGCTGTTTTATCAACCACCACCCAGGGCTCATAGTTTGGCGCTACATTAGGTATTTGATCCTCTGACCAAATTATCTGTAATGCAATCTTAGCCTGTATGTTCCTTACAACTGGGTCTAAGCATCTTTGGCAAACCACCTCTACACTAACAGAAGCTGTTCCCTTTGCGAATTGTTGTCGCGATTCATCTAGCTCAAAGGCAATTGAAACTTGCAGTGGACTACGAATTCTCGAAACAGCAAGGCTGAGTCTGGTTAAATCTTCAATCGCAACAGAGCCTTCAAGTCGTGTCCCTTGAAGGGCCAGCTTACGAGGATCAATTTGATACGGCAGTGCCATAATTTAAGATGCCACAAAGTTAGGCGCGCATAATAGGGTCAAGACCGTGAACTGTCAAAAAAAATTGCTTACTATATATTCGTCTAAACCACTAATAACCTAGCATAGACATTAAAGATTATGAGCTCTCTAATACTGGCTTCTTCATCAGCTTACAAAAAAATGCTTTTACAACGTCTGCAAATACCCTTTACCTGTGTATCTCCCAATGTGGATGAAGTGCAACAAAAGGGAGAACAAGCGCATTCTATGGCCGCTCGGCTTGCAGATGAAAAGGCGTTAGCAATAGCAACTCAATATCCAGGTGCTGTGGTGATTGGTGCTGACCAAGTTGGAGAACTGGATGGCATAATACTAGGCAAACCTAATAATTTTGAAGCGGCTATAAAGCAACTTCGCGCACAGTCATCAAATACTAGCAAGTTTCACTGTGGTATCTCAGTGATGAAGCAATTACCCAAAGGCAAACTTTTCAGGAAAACAATGCTCAACACAACAGAAGTGACCTTTCGAGCACTCGAACAACAACAGATAGAATCCTATTTAATGGCTGATCAACCTTATGACTGCGCGGGCAGTTTTAAGGTAGAGGGCCTAGGAATCAGCCTTTTCACGAATATTAAAAGCAACGATCCAAGCGCTCTTGTTGGACTGCCACTGATTAATCTATGTACTTTGCTATCTGAATTTGACATCCAGATACCCTAAGGAATATTTTTAATTATGCTTTTAAGTACTTGATTAAATGTAGTTAATTATTTCAGAGAAACAATCTATACAAGCAATGGGTCGGTACTTCTGCAATCGATCGACCGAATGGGCGCCATAGCTAACAGCAAGGCGAGGCATACCCGCATTGACTGCCATTTCCATATCGTATTCAGTATCACCAATCATAATCGCTTGCCAGGGATGCAACTGAGTTAGATCAAGCAGTTGCGCAAGCATCAGCGGATTGGGCTTTGATGCTGTTTGATCAGCACAGCGCGCGGCATGAAAGAAATCGTCTAAACCAGAAGCGGTTAACTCCCTAAGCAAACCTGCCTCACTCTTTCCAGTTGCAACTGCCAGTTTGTAGCCCTGTTGTTTTAATCGCTGCAAAACCTCCAAAACATGGGGAAAAAAATGGCAAGGCCCCTTATTTTTGGCGCGATAATGACGCGAATAAGTTCTACTTAGCGCATCGATCAACAACGGGTCTGTAGACGAAAAAAGACGATTTATCGCTTCGCTTAGCCCTAATCCTACAATATTTGCTGCCTGCTGATGAGATGGTACAGGCAATTGATGCTCACGCGCCGCTAGTTGCATACATTCAGCTATACGGGAGACTGAATCAGATAAAGTTCCATCCCAGTCAAAAATTAATAAATCGAAGGCTCTTTGCTTCATTTGTTCAGCCTAGACTGTCTAAAACATGTTGAAGGTCATCTGGTAGAGGCGCCTCAATTTCTAAACTATCTCCCGACAACGGATGCTTCAAAAGTAAACGACTGGCATGTAAAAATAGTCGCTTTAAACCATGATGGCGCAGACCTTCATTAAACATTTGATCCCCATACTTACCATCACCAGCAATTGGTTGACCGGAAAACTGACAGTGAACTCGTATCTGGTGTGTGCGACCCGTTTCTAATCGGACTTGTAACAAAGTAGCCTGCTTGAATCTTTGGGCAATATTAAAATGAGTAACCGATGATTTGCCCTCAGCATCTACGCGAACGATACGCTCACCGGAGGATAACTGGTTTTTTTTGAGAGGGGCATTAATGGTTGACTTACCTTTGAGCCACCGTCCTTTAACGAGAGCTAAATAAGATTTTTCAATGCTATTTGTCTGAATAGACTGTTGAAGCTTGCTCAAAACAGCTCTGCTTTTTGCAAGCATCAAGCAACCAGAGGTATCTCTATCTAGTCGGTGTACCAGCTCCAGATAGTTGCTTTTAGGTCTATCGGCGCGCAGGCCCTCAATAACTCCGAAAGAGACGCCACTACCCCCATGAACTGCTATCCCGCTAGGCTTGTTGACGACTATCAAACCGTCGTCCTCGAAGATAATACTCTGGTCTAGGCGCTTGCGAAACTGTGTGCTTGGACTCTCAGCTCCCTGCTGAGAAATTCTGATTGGAGGAATACGAATCGTATCACCCGTATTAAGTCGTGTATCTGGTCTTACTCGACCCTTATTAACGCGTACCTCACCTTTTCGTAGGAGACGGTAAATACGAGATTTACGTACTCCTTTTAAAAGCCTCAAAAGAAAATTATCCAGCCTTTGACCGGAATATTCCGCCTCTACATTATGAAAGGTAACGGAAGCAAAAGGATTATTTTGATCTGTGTTTGGCACAATGGTTTTATCTTAAAGCATTCCTGCCAATTATAACTTTATTCGATAGTTTGCAACTAATTAAATTGGACATGTGAATTGAATGAGCCATTGAATATTGTTATATTGACTTAACCTTATTGGAATTTTTAGGGGTCAACCCCCTCTTCCTAGGAAATAACTCCCGATAAACTGTAACTATTGGGTAAAGGTTTTAGTTGCTTGCCGCAGTGCGGGAGGCAAAATTTTAATGCTGAGATGGCTCAGCAACAGAGAGATAACTTTAAAAAGTTTTTTGCATCTGGCCAAAAATGTAATGCCCAAATGAGTGGCAACAGAAGCTATATTTAAAATGGTCAGAAAATAGAAATTGAAAACAATTGTTGCCTATACTTTTGGCAACGTGTGAGCATCTGCAATTGGCTGAAGCATTAACAGAATAGGCTGTTAATACTTCAATCTGCTTAGTCTGTAATTGAGAGTGATGACTCCGCTAGCAAAACTATGATAGTAGGCTGTTAACCCCATGAGCTGCAAAATCTCTGTGGGTATGGTGTAAAAACAGACCCTAGATTTATGCTCCCCAAGTACTAGAGGGGAACTGCTAGCTCTATCAATTTCTATGCCTTATCCCCCTGTCTGTGCCAAGCCTGATCAGCGCAATCAATTAAGGCTATTTTATGAAACGTATGTTAATCAACGCCTCCCATACTGAGGAGATACGTGTTGCAATGGTGGACGGTCAGAGACTCTATGACCTCGACATTGAGAACAGAACCCGAGAACAAAAAAAATCAAACATTTACAAAGGTAAAGTCACCAGAATCGAGCCCAGTCTTGAAGCTGCGTTTGTTGATTTTGGAGCAGAGAGACACGGCTTTCTCCCCCTTAAAGAAATCTCTCGTGAATATTTTAAAAACAAACCCTCTGACAACAATCGTGTTCGCATCTCAGATGCTGTAAAAGAGGGGCAGGAAGTCCTTGTTCAAGTTGAAAAAGAAGAGCGTGGTTCAAAAGGTGCAGCGCTTACAACCTTTATCAGTTTAGCCGGACGCTACCTAGTTTTAATGCCCAATAATCCACGAGCAGGAGGCATATCTCGGCGTATCGAAGGCAATGACCGAGCTGACCTTCGCGAGGCCATGCGTGACTTACAAATACCTGAGGGTATGGGCGCAATCGTTCGCACAGCAGGCATTGGCAGAGCAACAGAAGAATTGCAGTGGGATTTAGACTACCTCCTACAGCTATGGAGCACAATAACCACAGAAGCCAAGGGAGCTAAAGCGCCACATTTTCTCTTTCAAGAGAGCAATGTCATTGTTCGTGCAATACGTGACTACTTACGTCAAGACGTAGGAGAGGTTATTGTTGATAATCAGGATGCCTATGCCCTAGCTGCTGCTTTTATCGGCACTGTGATGCCCGATTTCAAAAGCAAGGTGAAGTATTATGAGGATGAAATTCCCCTCTTTAATCGCTATCAAATAGAGAATCAAATTCAAACAGCATTTGAACGCGAAGTCGTTTTGCCCTCAGGAGGATCTATCGTAATAGATGTGACAGAGGCAATGGTTGCTATTGATATAAACTCCGCTCGGGCTACCAAGGGAACGGATATTGAATCTACCGCCTATAACACCAATATAGAGGCCGCTGATGAGATAGCGCGGCAGTTGCGTATCAGGGACGTCGGCGGACTGATCGTTATTGATTTTATCGATATGCTCAATAGCCGAAATCAGAAAAATGTTGAAAATAAAATGCGTGATGCCCTAGAGATTGACAGGGCGCGAGTTCAAGTAGGCCGAATCTCGCGATTTGGTCTGATGGAGATGTCGAGACAGCGATTAAGACCCTCTCTGGAGGAAACCATGTCAAAAATTTGCCCAAGATGTAATGGGCAAGGAACCATCAGAGGCACTCGCTCTCTGGCTTTATCGATACTTCGGTTGGTTGAAGAGGAGGCTCAAAAGGAATACAGCCGAGAAGTTAGAGCTATTGTGCCAGTGCCTGTAGCTACCTTCCTTTTGAATGAAAAGCGTAGGGAAATAAGTGCCATTGAATCAAGAAATGGTATCAGCATAACAGTGTTACCCAACACTGAAATGGAAACACCAAACTTCGATGTAGTTAGAATTCGCAGCCAGGATGAGGACGATTCTGACTTTAGCTACAAAATGGCAGAAAATCTTAATAGTGTCGACACAGATGTTGAACCGGAAAGTTCACAGGGGAATATAAATCTGCCGCAACCCGCGGTAAAAACCATTGTCCCATCAACGCCTGCGCCCACACGTTCTGAGCAGAGAAAATCACCCAATCTCATTAAACGACTGTGGTCCACAATGTTTGGTGATGACGAAAGTGAACAAGAGAAATCCTCTGAAAATAAGCCTAACAAAAATAACCGAAGTTCAAAGCCGAAACGTGGAAATCAGACTAATCGCCGCTCAAGGACTGAGAATAACAATCGTAGTGGTGGTAAAACGGATGCAAAAGAGCCGCGAAGAAACGATAGTCGCTCGAAAAAACGCCGCGAACAGAACAAAAAGCCAAGCAACAATGAAATAAATCAACAGACTAGTAATGAAAATTCAGGAAAAGAGATAAAACGTCGTCCAGATGATAGGCGACGAGGGCCTCGCAGACGACGTAAGCGTCAAGAAGTGCCAACTGATATTTTGGATAGTACCAGCGTCAATGTAACACAGGCTGAGCAGAATCAAACAGTTAAAGTAGCCAACGCAGAGGCTAAAGCAGCTGAAGTTAGAAAGGTGACTCAACCAACAGATGGAGGTGTTGACGCAAAAACTACTGATAATGCCGAACAACCAGACAGAGAGCAGTCTTTAGAGAGAACCGCTGCTGATAGCCCTGAAACTATCAATACAGAGAAGCCAGCAAGAAAACGAAAAACACGCAAACCAAAAGAAAATCAAGAGCAACCTGAGGAAAAATTAGCGTCCACTGAAACAGCTGCGGAGAAACCTAAAACTAAAGCAAAGGCCAAGGCCAAGGCCAA
>CAXEWB010000326.1:0-1584 GCA_963999835.1 uncultured Cellvibrionales bacterium
ATCAACTTGACGGCGATGTTGAATCGCTTGTCGCCAGCGCTGATCGTTTGGTCGAAGCAGACTATCGAGTGCCCTTCTTGGCCCATGCCTGTATGGAGCCCCTCAATGCCACCGCTCGGGTGCAGGATGGTCGCTGTGATCTTTGGATCGGCTGTCAAAATCCCCTCGGTTTTAAGGCTGCCGTTGCCCAAGCACTGAAATTCGATCTGGACAATGTGACTGTGCATAACCAACGTATGGGTGGCGGCTTTGGGCGCAAGGCTATGACAGACTGGGGTGTTCAGGCTGCATTGATTGCCGCCCTTGTCGATCGTCCGGTGCAACTTATATGGTCTCGCGAAGAAGACACTCGACAAGACTATTACCGCCCCGCGGCACAGAGCCGGTTCCGAGCAGCGCTCGATGCAACCGGTCAACTTATGTCTTGGGAAAACACCTATGTAAACAAGATGGAACCCGCCTCGGCGCCCCTTATACCCTATGCGGTCAGCGCGCAAGATATTGGCTACGTAGCGAGCCCCTTACATGTGCCACTGGGCCCATGGCGCAGCGTAGATCATTCACAACATGGCTTTTTTACCGAATCATTTATCGATGAAGTGGCAGCAGCAGCCAATGCCGACCCTTATCAATACAGAGCCGCTTTGCTCAAGCACAAGCCACGCCATCTGGCCGTGCTGAATAAAGTAGCTGAGAAGGCTCAATGGCAATCGCCTATGAGTGAAGGTCAAGGGCGCGGCATTGCTCTGCAAGAGTCCTTTGGGTCCATTGTCGCTCAGGTTGTGGACGTGACAGTAAATGCTGGAAATTTGTCTGTCGACCGCGTGGTCGCCGTTATTGATGCCGGTTTTGCAGTATCGCCCGATGGCATCACTGCTCAAATTGAATCAGGTATTATCTATGGTCTCAGTGCCGCCTTATTCGGTGAGATAAGCATCGCCGATGGTGCCGTTAGCGAAAGCAATTTTCACGATTACCAATCAGTGCGAATAACCGATGCGCCAATTATCGAAACCCATATTATCAATAGTGGCGCTACTTGGGGTGGCGCAGGAGAGCCGGGAACTCCGCCCATTGCTCCAGCCCTGGTAAATGCTATTTTTAATGCAACTGGACAGCGCATTCGCCAATTACCCATTAAGAATGTTAAATTACTCAACAGTCTGACCTAAGCCAAATAGATTATGTCTTAGGAAAATAAGCTGATACCTCGCTGAGTCAGCTGGGTATCTATTGGCTTGGCTTTATTAGTTTCGATTTTAGTTTCAATTTATGCATAACTAAGATCATAACTAGGCCAACTCTGGGTGAGCTTAAACTGTAAATGTTGCGTACTCTATGGCGTTTAATGGTATCGTTTAATAGCCTGCAGTTATAGGTAACCTACTACTCCACACCGAGGTAAATCGATGGCACAACTGATCACTGAGACAGTGACTCATATTCACCATTGGAACGACAGTCTGTTTAGTTTCAAAACCACCCGTGACGCCAGTTTTAGATTTAAAAATGGCCACTTCGTCATGATTGGTCTTGAGCATGAGGGCAAGCCTCTTTTGCGCGCTTATAGTATTGTCAGTGCTA
>CAXEWB010000327.1:0-4101 GCA_963999835.1 uncultured Cellvibrionales bacterium
CAGACACATTCTATGAATTTGCAAGCCCTCTCATGAAGCAATTGGGCTATCCCACTTTGCTTTGCCACAAACTTGAAATCGATAGCGATGGGAATGTGATTGATTACCGCCTTCGGCAGGCCAATCCCAAAAGACAGGCTATTGTGGGCTTTAAGAGCATGTACTACAGGACCATTGCTGCCGGTGACTCATACAATGATACGACTATGTTAGCTGAAGCAGATGCTGGGGTTCTTTTCCATGCGCCGCAAAATGTAATCGATGAGTTCCCACAATTTCCTGCTGTACAGACCTTTGCTGATCTAAAACAACAATTTATCTTAGCTAGCAATAGAGCTATTAATTTATAAAAACACCTAGGACTAAATATAGTAATTATGGCAAATAGTAATGCGAGCGCAGAGCGAATTAGAGAGAAGAAAAAACTTTTTCTTGCTCGTGAACAGCTGATTATAGAAACCACTTTAGAATTACTTATAGAGCAGAGTATAGATCGCGTTACTGTGTCAAAAATAGCCACTAAAGCCGGTATAGGTAAGGGCACTGTATACAAACACTTCCTGACCAAAAATGAAATTCTTATAAGAATAGTGCTCAATTACGAACGTCATATTACGGATAGTCTCGCAGCAGGTATTGAAAAAGCTGAAAATGGAGATCCTGGGGCAGCTGCAAAAGCTTACTTTCAAGCTAGACTGGAGTACCCGGAACGAGATAGATTGATGCAAAACTTGGAAGTTCGACTCATTGATTCTGGTGAAGTGGCTGAACAAATAGAGCAATTACATCAATTGCGTCGATCCAATGAAACTGCTTTGGCGGACCTAATGAATAAGCTTATTGGGGAAGGTGTTTTAGAAGATGTCCCACCTCATTATCACTATTTAGCCTGTTGGGCGCTTGCACAGGGTGCGGTAGAGCTCTGTTTTAATAAAAGCTGGAATTACAGGACTGATAATGCAGAATTAATGGAATTTATCACTAACATTGGCGTTACCATGGGTAATCGTGGGCAGTATCACAGTCAAAATTCTGAAAATCCAAAAGGCGCTAAGTGACCTCGCCTAAAGACAATAAATCCAATATCGACGAACTTTTTGCCGACCTTATAAGAGCCCAAGAGACTAGCTTAAAAAATCACCCTTCAACTGAGCTATGGAATCCCAAAAAAACTGGTGATATGGACTTAAAAATAGACAGAGAGGGTAGGTGGATTCACGAGGGTGGAGAGATTAAACGGCAGGAAATAGTTAAATTATTCTCTGCTATCCTAAAATTTGAACAGGGCCACTATTTTCTCGTTACACCGGTAGAGAAGTGGCAAATACATGTTGAAATAGCACCATTTTTTATAATTGATGCAACTCGAGACATTCGTGCGACTGAACAGGCAATTTCTCTCACCACTAGTACTGATGATGTCATTGTTATAAGTAAGGATAACCCTTTAATAATGGATGAGGAAATCATACAGGGAGAAACCTTGCCACTGGTGAGAGTAAGAAAAAACTTGATGGGTCTAATCAGTCGAACTATCTTCTATCAGTTAATTGAATGGAGTGATGTTGTATCACTCACCAACGGAGAGAAATGTTTGCTTCTAAACAGTATGGGGCAGGCATTTTCTCTGGGGAAATTTAAGGAGTAATGAAAGACTTGAGGCAGTTTGCACCGCCTCATTGTAACAACTTACATATTCGGATAATTTGGACCGCCTGCGCCTTCAGGTGTCACCCAGTTGATATTTTGACTGGGCTCTTTGATATCGCAGGTCTTGCAATGCACACAGTTTTGCGCATTGATCTGGAATTTCTTGCTACCGTCCTCACTGTCAACAACTTCGTAAACACCGGCTGGACAATAACGCTGTGCTGGCTCATCGTAGAGGGATAGATTTTTATTGATTGGCAGATCTGCATCAGAGAGTACTAGATGACAGGGCTGGTCTTCCTCATGGTTGGTGTTGGACATAAACACCGACGAGGCCTTGTCAAAACTCAGTTTACCGTCATATTTCGGATAGTCTATTCTCGGACACTGATCTGCGGGTTTAAGCGTTTCGTGATCAGCTATTTTATCGCGCATCGTCCAAGGTAATAGGCCATTGAAAATATTAAGATCTATAAAGGCATAAGCAGACCCAAGTATGCTACCAAATTTGTGTTGAGCAGGGCCAAAATTGCGCTGTTTGTAGAGTTCTTTGTAGGCCCAAGAGTTTTTATATGCTTCTGCAAAATTCTCTAGATCCGTATTGGCTTTGTTTTCCGCTAGAGCAGCAGCGACCGTCTCAGCAGCGATCATTCCAGACTTCATGGCTGTGTGAGTGCCTTTGATTTTGGCAAAATTTAGCGTTCCTGCATCGTCGCCGATTAAAATCCCGCCGGGGAAAGACATTTTTGGTTGCGACTGTAGTCCACCCTTAAGCAGAGCACGAGCACCATAGGTTAATCTTTCGCCACCTTCTAAGTACTGTTTTATCTCAGGGTGATGTTTATAGCGCTGGAATTCATCATAGGGACTCAAGTGAGGGTTACTGTAGGATAAATTAGTGATCAGTCCGACTGCAACTTGATTATCTTCAAGATGGTAGAGAAAACCTCCTCCCAGAGTTTTGCTCTCTTCCAAAGGCCATCCTGCAGAATGAATAACTAGTCCTGGCTTGTGTTGCTTATCAGGTACCTTCCATAGCTCTTTGATACCTATGCCGTAGTGCTGAGGATCTTTATCTTTGTCTAACTCATACTTGGCAATCAATTGTTTGCCAAGATGGCCTCGGCACCCCTCTGAGAATAACGTATATTTGGCACGTAGTTCCATGCCCTGCATAAAAGAATCCTTTTGTTCTCCAGAGTGGCTTACACCCATATCTCCAGTCGCTATTCCTGTCACTTCACCATTATCACCGTACAGTACCTCTGAAGCGGCGAATCCGGGAAATACCTCAACACCTAGGTTTTCAGCTTGCTCTGCTAACCAGCGACAAAGATTGCCAAGGCTAATAATATAATTTCCCTTATTATGCATGGTTTTTGGGGCAAAAATTCCGGGCACCTTTACCCGTTTTTCCGGGCCAGTGAATACAAATATATGATCAGCTGAAACAGCTGTGGTGACAGGGGCACCCATAGCTTTCCATTCTGGAAACAGTTCATTGAGTGCAGTTGGCTCTAACACGGCACCAGATAGTATATGGGCACCGACCTCAGAACCTTTCTCCACCATACAAACTGAGATTTCGGGATTTATCTGCTTTAATCTGCAGGCTGCAGAGAGCCCAGAGGGACCAGCACCCACAATAACGACATCATAATCCATATATTCGCGATCCAAAGCATATCTCCTTTAAAAAATATTAATTACGGTATATTTTAAACCTGTTATCTGTCTGAACGAGACCATATTCTACATCAATACCAATAATAAGCTGTGTTTGATCATCACATAAGCTGACCTGCCGGTCGCAACAATAGGCCCCAGAACTTGATTTGTAGCTATTCGATTGGCATTATACGCGCCCTCTGAATAACGAGTTCTGACAAGCCAAACTCTAATTATTTCTGCTTTAGTAAGATTTCTACTAAGTAACCCTGGACAAGGAACATTATGAAAATTTTAGTAGCAGTTAAACGAGTTGTAGACTACAACGTCAAAGTCCGGCCAAAATCAGATAATTCTGATGTTGATTTGGCTAATGTCAAAATGTCAATCAATCCCTTCTGTGAAATCGCAGTTGAAGAAGCTGTAAGGCTTAAAGAGCAGGGTGTAGCAACTGAGATTCTAGTCGTCACCATTGGTCCTCAACAAGCTCAAGAGCAATTGCGAACCGCTATGGCTCTGGGTGCTGATCGGGGAATATTGGTCAATACGGACCAGACAGTGGAGCCCCTGGCTGTTGCAAAATGCTTAAAGGCTATCGTCGACTCCGAGAGCCCAGACTTGGTATTAATGGGTAAGCAAGCAATTGATGGCGACAATAATCAGACAGGGCAAATGCTCGCAGCGCTGAGCGGTCTCCCACAGGCTACTTTCGCCTCTGAGCTTGTAATTGAAGACGGAAGTGCCAAGGTTACTAGGGAAGTGGATGGTGGATTACAGACTCTA
>CAXEWB010000328.1:0-3296 GCA_963999835.1 uncultured Cellvibrionales bacterium
CTTGATTATTTACCAGACGACACTCGCGTGTTCAGTCAATTGGGATTACAAGAGGCATCAAGGACGTTTTGGCAGGACGTCAACCATCGTTTTGAAGAATATGGCGTCGATCCACAACGCCCCCTGTTACAGCCTAAAAATGTTTTTATCCCTGTTGAAGCTCTGTTTTATCAACTCAAAAGATTTCCTGTCACACTACTTAGTGAGGAATCGGTTGGCGTATCAAGTAAAACTGAAGACCTATCCATTATTCAACTTCCTGATATTGCTGCAAACGCCAAGTTAAATAACCCTCTGCAAGCACTTGAGAATTTCATTCAACATATGGGTGCAAATTCACGCCTATTATTTTGCGCTGAAAGCCCCGGTCGTCGAGAGATCCTACTACAGCTGCTAAAGAAAGCTAATCTCAATCCAACTGAGTTTGAATGTTGGCAACAGTTTGTTAATGATGAACAAAAGCTGGGTATAACAGTCTACCCGATTGATCAGGGCCTGTACCATCAAGATGCATCTGTATGTCTCATTACTGAGGGCGAACTTTTTGGTCAGCAAGTTCTGCAAAAACGGCGCCGCTCAGCACTATCAGAATCCCCCAGTGCGGTGTTTAAAAGTTTAGCTGAACTCAAATTAGGCGCCCCTGTTGTTCATCTGGAACATGGCGTTGGGCGCTATGAGGGATTGATTACGTTAACAGTGGATGGAGCGGTGCAAGAATTTCTATCACTTCTGTATGCACAGGGAGCAAAACTGTACGTCCCCGTATCATCTCTGCATCTTATCAGTCGTTTCAGTGGTGGTGATGAAATAACTGCTCCCCTTCATCAACTGGGATCAGATAAATGGGATAAGGCGAAACAGAAAGCACAGAAACAAGTAAGGGATACTGCTGCTGAATTGCTGGATATCTATTCACGAAGAGCTTCAAAGCAGGGTTTTGCCTGCGTTGACAATCATGATGATTATCATAAATTCTGCAGTGAATTTGCCTTCGAGGAGACAGCTGATCAGTTATCTGCCATTGATGCCGTTCGACGAGATATGCTTGCCTCTCAGCCTATGGATCGCCTGATCTGTGGCGATGTGGGTTTCGGAAAGACTGAGGTTGCTATGCGCGCTTCATTTATGGCTGTCACCAGTGGCAAGCAAGTTATCATTTTGGTACCCACTACTCTGCTAGCCCATCAACACCTAGAAAATTTTCGCGATCGCTTTTCTAACTGGGCAGTACAAATAGAAGAGTTATCTCGCTTCCGATCGACAAAACAACAGCAGCAGGTTCTGTCTGATATGGCATCTGGAAAGATAGATATCCTTATTAGTACTCATAAACTGTTGCACGCAAACATTGATTTCACCCGCTTGGGTTTGATGATCATCGATGAAGAGCATCGATTCGGAGTTAGGCAAAAGGAACAGATTAAGTCTCTGAGAAGCTCTGTGGATATGCTGACCATGACAGCCACACCCATACCTCGCACACTTAACATGTCGATGCATAGTATCCGTGACCTATCAATTATTGCCACGCCACCAGCCAAGAGACTGGCTGTGAAAACGTTTATCTGTAAGGAGGAGTCTAGGACAATTCGAGAGGCCATACTGCGTGAGGTTCTGCGTGGTGGACAGGTCTATTTTTTACACAATGATATAAAAACTATTCAACAAACAGCTGACAAGCTTGCTGAACTAGTTCCCGAAGCAAGAATTGATATTGCTCATGGGCAAATGCGCGAACGCCAATTGGAACAAATAATGTCAGATTTCTACCGCCAGCGGTTTAATGTCTTAGTGTGCACAACCATTATTGAAACAGGTATTGATATACCCAGCGCAAATACAATCCTTATTGAAAGAGCGGATAAGTTCGGCCTTGCACAACTTCATCAGTTAAGAGGTAGAGTGGGCAGGTCTCATCATCAGGCATACGCCTACTTACTGACACCGGCAGAAAGAAAACTGACCTCCGAGGCAAGTAAGCGACTGCAAGCTATTGCAGCAGCCGACCATCTGGGCTCAGGCTTTACACTGGCAACCAATGATCTCGAAATTCGTGGCGCTGGTGAACTATTAGGTGAAAGTCAAAGTGGCCATATTCAGACCATCGGCTTCACTTTATATCTCGAAATGCTAGATCAAGCGGTCATGGCAATTCAAAATGGTGATGAGCCTAAAAGTGCAGGCTTTGACAGAGGGATTGAAGTCAACTTACATCTCTCCGCCTTAATTCCACAGGACTATATTGCTGATACCAACACCCGTCTTACACTGTATAAAAGATTATCTAATTGTACAGACAAGCAACAGTTATATGATCTTCAGGTAGAGATGATTGACCGTTTTGGTCTTCTACCCGAACCACTGAAGACTTTAGTCAAAATAACAGAGTTGCGGCAAATGGGTGAAAAATTAGGGCTGACAAAAATTGAAGCAGGGCCAGAGGGAGGCAGGCTTGAGTTTTCTAATCATACCCCAGTTAAACCAATTACCATTATTCAGATGATCCAAGCTGATCCCTCTAACTTCCGCTTACAAAACAATCATCAACTGAATTTTAACGCTGTTATGGAAAGCGCTGAAACTCGTTTCTCAAACGTGTATGCTATCCTAGACATACTGCTTAAAAGCTTCGACCAGGCAGACGATGAGCATGGGAATGATGAAAGGGCCCAGTAAATGAAATTTCATTTAGATCACACCTACCGCACTCGGTACGTACTGCTGTTAATTGCTCTGTTTCCCCTAAAATCCTTCTCACAGACGAGTGAATCCATCGAGGATCCAATAGCACTTCAAGCGCCAGAGAATTGGTATCAAGCCGAGGTGATTTTATTCACACAACAAGGAAATATCAGAGGTGAATCACCACCAAAAAATTATCAGCTTGAATTTCCTGAAAACTGGATACAGTTGACCGACCCAGAACAGATAACTGAGGAAAATCAAGTAAATCTAAACACAATGATAGCCGCGCAGGACGGTTACTCCCGACTGCAACCCTACCCACTCTCCAATGAAAACAATAGAGACTTTGAGCCATACGATTACCTCATACCAGAGGCCTCTATACCCTACCGAGATGGCACTGTCGTTGATGGATCAGACAATTCACAGAATTTGGAAGAAGAGCCTTACATCCCAAAGTATGAACAACCTTTTCTACTATTGAATGCTCCTGTACGAGATCTAAATCAAAGTGCCTCAGCGCTCGATAGGCGTGGATACAATGTCTTATTTCATGAGGCTTGGCGCTTTCAAATTACAGCGCCTGAGAGTTCCCCATGGATAATAATTAA
>CAXEWB010000329.1:0-3689 GCA_963999835.1 uncultured Cellvibrionales bacterium
TCACCACGCCCTGAAATCTGGGTATGACCTGTTTGCTTGGTCCCTAGCTAAAATCCCTAATCTGAATTACAGCAAACCATGGCCTAAGGAAGCATTCAACTATCAATTAGTTCTCTATGATCAGGCGACTAATCAAATTCTTTGGCGCGGCATGCTGCCAATTTCGTACCCCAAAGTTGCCAGAGGCTATGCTAAAACTCCCTTGTCAATCCATTTTAAAAATGAAATCGTTGCTGCAACAGAGCAATTTGTGACAGCTATGGTTGACAGCATAAGTTGTCAAATTGGTTATTATAGGCTTTCCCCAGTGGCTGAAAATCCGCGCCAAGCACAAATAAATGCGGGATCAATTGCTGGTGTTGAAGTGAAAGATCAATTTTTGATTGTAAAAGATCGCAAGCTAATGGACCAAACACTGGCACCCAGTGGCTTAGATGCGTTAGCTCTTGCGGAGGTTATTTCCGTTAGCGCCAATCGGGCGGTTTTAAAATGGAAGGCTGGGTCGGAGTTATTTGGGGCCTCCGGCGATGAAGAACGCATTGCAATGTTGTTTTAAGTTTTCAACAATGAGTGACACAATCCTTGGGTAATAAATCCCTGGGCTAATTCATATTTAACTGACTGAGGAATTAACATGAACCCTGCTACCCAGTTTATCAAAAGCAATTCTGACACAGCATATTCTTGTTTTGGCGCACTGTTCACTCATGCTTATGTCAGTGCTTTTATATTGGTAGTTCTCGGATTTTCCTCTGCCCAAGCCAGCGCAGACAGCGCTGAGCTGGCCTTGGCTCAGCTGTTAAAGGATATCGAAAAGATTAATACTGAGTTGACCCATCAGACTGAGCCCACAGAAGATGGTTATTATATAATTCGTCGTGGCGATACCCTAGATCGAATTATTGATAGGGTGATACCAAAGACCTCTCTGCGCCGCTCAATATTGCGTCAAGCTATAGTCAGTGCTAACCCTCATGCTTTTAAGCGACTCAATCCCAATTGGATTTACGCCAACAAGCGCATTAAACTGCCTGACGGCGATGATATTAAGCGAGTTATTTTCACCGCTACCCCCAGTGAGGGAAAGCAGCCAGAGACTGCTAAGGATAGGAAGGACTGGGTTCGCTACCCTTGAGGTACGATTAACGCGTTGCTAACAAAGGCATTAAAAATAAGGCAATATCAGTGCTGGGCCCCGAACAGGTAAATTTAAATGCCCGTTCCTCTCCAATCTTTTTGGAGGGGGTTGTCGCTATCAAGATCACCGAACAGATGGCCAAGCAATTAGGCTTGCGTGACAACCAGATTGTCCGCGGAGTCATAGAAAATCGTGGCGACTTACTAAAATTAATTCTCAATAATAGAGAAATAGATTGGATTGGAAGTCGTCGCTATAGGGTGGGAGACAGGGTGGACTTTCGTGTTTCCATTACTGCACAGGGCGGTACACTACAGCCCATTACACTTCCCAGCCAGCTTGCCGCCTCAGATGGCACGTTGTCCAATCGATTGTTGCAATTGCTCTACAGGCCCCAGCAAGCATCCATTTTGTTACAACTATTTAGGCCGGCAACCCTAAACGCACTACTCACCCATATCAGTGCTCGTAGCAACAGCCAGCAAATCGCACAGTTAGTATCTAACATGGGCTCTGTGTCTCCTCAAACCGTGAAGAACGCCCTTGTAAATTCGGGTTTATTTACCGAGTCTCACCTGGCTAAGAATCAGTTTGTAAAACAGGACATAAAACTGTTTTTGCGCAATCTGCTACGCGTGGGTGCTCTCCAAACACAACCGCAAGTGCTCGCTGAAATAGAACAGGCGATTGATCAAATTGAAAGCCGCCAATTAGAGACTCTTCAGGCTCAACAAAACCGTGAGCTTTCCTACAGCTTTACGCTGCCATTTGCCGATGCTGAGCCGGTTGACATTGAGTTTAAAAGAGCCCGCAACACCGACGGCGAATCCGCTGATGAATGGGTTATAAACCTCTATACAGATTCTCCAGCCTTGGGTCAGGTATGGTTGAAGGCCACCCTTTTAGGCGATTCAAAATTGGACATGATTATGTGGTCAGAAAGCCAACACTGTGCAGACTTAGCACGCAAAGCAAGTTCAGAGTTGGAGTATGAACTGCAGGCCTTTGGTTTGCAGCTTAGTCGGTTTCAAATACTCAGTACCCCTCGGCCCGAAGTCGACAATGAGCATATGGGTGCTGGAAATGTTGTGGATGTTCGCACATGAAATATAAAACAGACAAAGCGGCGGTAGCCCTAGAGTATGGCAAAAATACCGCCCCCACACTGACTGCTAAGGGTCGCGGTAAAATAGCTCAGGCTATTATCACTGAGGCGAAGAAGCAGGGTGTACATATTGCTGAAGACCCACGTCTGGTTGCGCTACTAAGCGAGCTTGAGCTAGATGATGAAATACCAGAAGAGCTCTATGTTGCCGTCGCGGTGATACTGTCTTGGGTTTACTGGTTACAAGGCATGGCGCCAGAGGATTTTGACTAGCTACGGCGAAACGTAACAGCGTGGTTATTAGGCCTCAGATAGGGGCTTGCCACTGCGACTGGGGCGAAGTTTACCTAAGCGATCATAGACCTCCACTGAGCTGAGAGGATCTGGCGTCTGGATGGTTTTAAGTGCGGAGCGAATAGATTCAAGCTTGCTGTTAATAAGGATTTCATTGCGCCGGTGCAATTCCTTGCATTGGGCTATTAAACCAATAATTTCATCCCACACCTCAAGCTGATTAGCAGTCGCAGCTTGATCACCAACATAGGTCTTTATTTGTTCTATAAAATCCTGTTGTGAAAGAAACGCTAAAATGTCTAGTTTTTGCGTTTGCAATTTTTCAAACTTTTCTAAATCCTGTTCCTTGAGTGCTGTAAATTCACTCTCCAAAACAGTTTTAAGCGCATTGGCTTTATGCAGGGATTGAGAAACTAATTGTTGTTCGTTTGCGTCCATAACATAACCTTAGGCTTTATTGCATAAAGAATAAAGTTAATTTAGGTAATGCCGGATAAAATTTGTGCAACCTAGGGCTATTTGCCGCCAATCATTCTCTCAACGGCGAGAAAGCTTTCAGCGATACGCTTTTCATCTAAGGGGTAGTTGCCATTTTCAATCGCAGCCTTAATGCGCTCTACCTTGGCAACATCAAAGTCTGCCTCAGCTAAGGCACGCTCAACTTCCTTACTCAGGACAACCTCATCTGCCCTGGGTGCCGGGGAGCTTTCAGGGCTCTTAGCGACCGCAGCCTTTTCAGGGCGGTCATTCTTTGCTGCATCAACCAGTGGGTCTGGTTTTACTGATGCTTTTCCAAGTTGTGAAATTGGATCTGTCATAGCGTTTTCCCCACAATAAACTTATGTATTAGAGATATCTCACTAATGTTATCGGCACAATAGTGTATTTCTGAAGTAAAAAAAGCAACTTTTTTAAGTTTTTAGTAAATTTGCCAATTTTAATGGTTTTATCAGGTTGGCACCAATATCAAAGCCCGCGTGCTTTCCCCGGGCCGGTTACCAGAGCGCGCACTGTTTCATTTGATTCAGGGTTCAGCAAGTCCACTTGTTGATCCAGACGCCCAGACTCAAGTGCCAACATATCAACTGTTACCTTCAGCGCTCCTCGGCTAATAGTCAGCTGTACGCTGTCACCCTTGTCAAACATTGCAGA
>CAXEWB010000330.1:0-3010 GCA_963999835.1 uncultured Cellvibrionales bacterium
AAAATATTTCTACCCTACTGAATGTCTACAATGATTTATGATTTTAGCAGTGCTTACGCTAACGAATTTTGTTTAGATCGACTGAATAATAGGTTATTTTTCCCTCGATGGTTCTGTTTTTCTAGCTACATTCATTTATCAGTTTTTACAGTAAACCAGGGTATCACCTTAAAAATTTATGCAGCAGATAGGCTAACAAAATTATCAGTCTTTTTTATTTTATTGTTAGCCATTTATATGTCACCAACAGCTCTTCGCTCTCTGATACAATTCTATTACAAATAGGCAGTGGGTATTGAACAAATGAATATATTGGTAATTGGCTCTGGGGGACGTGAACATGCACTGGCTTGGAAAGCCGCCCAATCCACAGCCGTAGAAACAGTTTATGTTGCTCCCGGTAACGCTGGCACAGTCAATGAGCCCAGTCTTGAGAATGTTGCCATTACTCCAGATAATTTTGAGGCACTGGCTAATTTTGCCGAGACAAATAAAGTTGGTTTGACTATAGTTGGACCCGAGCAACCTCTCGTTGATGGTATTGTTGATTTTTTTTCTAGCAGACAACTGCCTATCTTTGGGCCCTCCTCAGGTGCGGCCCAATTAGAGGGATCTAAATCTTTTACCAAGGACTTTCTTGCCCGCCACAATATTCCCACCGCCGAATATGAGACCTTTACTGAAGTAGATCCCGCGCTTACTTACTTAGCTAAGGCAGGTGCTCCAATCGTTGTCAAAGCAGATGGTTTAGCCGCTGGTAAAGGCGTTATTGTCGCCATGACACTAGATGAAGCTGAAGTCGCAGTTCGAGACATGCTAGCAGGCAATTCTTTTGGCGAAGCTGGACATCGAGTGGTCATTGAGGAATTCCTCGATGGAGAGGAAGCCAGCTTTATTGTTATAGCCGATGGGCAAAATGTACTGCCTATGGCAACCAGTCAAGATCATAAGCGAGTGGGTGTTGGCGACACCGGACCCAATACAGGTGGAATGGGCGCCTACTCACCAGCACCAGTTGTTGATGATGTTATCTACCAACGAATTATGGATGAAGTGATATACCCTACCATTAATGGAATGTCTGCTGAAGGGAATAGTTATACAGGCTTCTTATATGCCGGTTTGATGATCATGAGCGATGGCACCCCCAAAGTTATTGAGTACAACTGTCGTTTTGGGGATCCTGAAACTCAGCCTATAATGCTGCGCTTAAAATCAGATCTGGTAGCCCACTGTCTTGCGGCTCTAGACGGTAAATTGGATACTCAAGAGACAATATGGGACAGCCGTACTGCCGTTGGTGTGGTTTTGGCTGCTGGTGGCTATCCGGGAGGTTATCAAAAGGGTCAGATTATAACTGGCCTAAAACCACCAGCTGTCATTCAACACAATGGCATAGATACCATCGACTCTATCTGTGAAAAAATCTTTCATGCTGGAACAGCTCTTGGTAACAGCAATGAAGATGAGACTATAGTCACGAACGGAGGTCGTGTGCTCTGTGCGACAGCCTTGGGTGATACAATTCTGGAAGCGCAACAAAAAGCCTATGAACTAACCTCCAGCATAAGCTGGGAGGGCATGTTTTATAGAAATGATATCGCCTGGAGAGCAATAGCTCGCGAAGCGAAATAATTTAGAACTAACAACTGCGGGTTCGAGCAATGGCCAATAGTGCGTTTTTTAGCAGTGATATACCCTTTTTTTCATTTGGCCAAACACATTTTTTAACACTTCTTTTTTCCCTTGCCCTGTTAACCCTAGTGATTGTTGTTGGGCGCAAACTGACTTATGAACACAACCTATTGGTAGGGCGCTGTATAGCGGTATTTCTATTACTCACTGTATTGCTTTTTTTAATTTTTCATCTCTACTTTGGGCGGTTTGATATCGCAGTGGATCTTCCACTCTCTATCTGTAACCTATTTGCTTTTGCAGCGCCCCTTCTATTTTGGAATCCCAATCCCAAACGCATGGAAGTGATTTACTACGCTGTTATGTCCGGCACCTTTCAGGCCATTATTACGCCTGATCTCTATGTTGGTTTTCCTACCTATGGCTTTTTCAAATACTGGATCAGTCATGTCGGATTGGTGATAATTGTTATACATTACCTACTGAGTTTTCAATTACGCCCACGAGCCAAAGGCATTTTTATTACTTTTATATGGTTGAACATA
This sequence comes from uncultured Cellvibrionales bacterium, assembly GCA_963999835.1. Lineage (GTDB taxonomy): Bacteria > Pseudomonadota > Gammaproteobacteria > Pseudomonadales > Porticoccaceae > HTCC2207. The sequence continues at coordinate 2,181 of CAXEWB010000330.1, forward strand.
TACTTGCTAGCCATCATTCCTATCAATCTATTACTCGATGCGAACTACTTTTACCTCATGGAAAAGCCAATCAATCCGTCAATACTCGATCTCTTTGGGCCATGGCCAACGTACATTATAATGTCCGAAGTGCTCGCAATGGCCTTTTTTGCAATTGCCTACCTTCCCATTATGTGGATAAATAGGCGGAGAAAATTTGACTAATAAATTTCAGAGACAGCGTTTTTATGCCACACAGACAACTATCATCAATAGATCAAATTTTAAGCCAAGTTGATTCAGGCCTGCGCAGTGCTTTTGCCAGCGCTCCACAGCCAAAACGCTCTTCACCCGCTGCACAAATAGAAGAGACAGAATTAAACGAGAGCGAAAGGCAACATGCCATTGGTCTTATGCGCGTCAATCATACAGGTGAAGTCTGTGCGCAAGCGCTCTATCAAGGTCAAGGGTTGACTGCCAAATTGCCTGAGGTGCGTCAACAGATGGAACATGCCGCAGAGGAGGAGATTGATCATCTGGCATGGTGTGAGCAGCGATTGGAAGAGCTGGGTGGTAGCAGTAGCATGCTTAATCCCATATGGTATGGTATGTCTTTTGCTATTGGTGCTGGGGCAGGGCTTATCAGCGACAAGCTCAGCCTTGGCTTTGTTGCCGCCACTGAAGATCAGGTCTGCCAACACCTTCAGAACCACCTTAAAGCACTTCCCCAAGAAGATAAAAAAAGTCGATCTATCGTGGAACAGATGCTAGTGGACGAGAAGAACCACGCGGAGTCTGCTCTGGAAGCTGGAGGCTATGCACTCCCCAAACCTATCAAACAAATAATGACA
>CAXEWB010000331.1:0-4125 GCA_963999835.1 uncultured Cellvibrionales bacterium
GAAACCCAAGATGCATGGTCCAGAGGAAGTTCAATTCGCCAATGACTTATTTGATCGGGTTGAGGATATGTTACTGCTTGATCGCCACACCATTAAAATGGGTATTATGGATGAGGAACGGCGCACCTCAATCAATCTCAAGCGCTGTATTCATGCTGCAAGGGATAGAGTGGTCTTTATTAATACGGGCTTTTTGGATCGAACCGGCGATGAAATCCATACTAGCTTAGAGGCGGGACCCTTTGCTCTAAAATCAGATCTAAAAATTATGCCTTGGATAAAGGCTTATGAGGACCGTAATGTCGATGTTGGCTTGTGTTGTGGTTTTCATGGAAGAGCACAGATAGGTAAGGGCATGTGGCCTGTTCCAGATAATATGGCTGATATGATGAAAACTAAGATAGCTCATCCAAAGTCTGGGGCTAACACTGCTTGGGTGCCTTCTCCTACAGCGGCAACCTTGCATGCAATGCACTACCATCAGGTTGATGTATTTGCTATTCAAAGAGAGTTATCTGCAAGACCTAGCGCAACCATTGATAATATTTTGAGAATTCCACTGCTGGGAGATCAGCTTCTTACCGAAGAGCAGATCCAGCAAGAATTAAACAATAATATACAAGGAATTCTCGGTTATGTGGTGCGTTGGATTGATATGGGTATTGGCTGTTCTAAGGTGCCAGATATTTATAATGTTGGACTAATGGAAGATCGCGCTACGCTGCGCATATCAAGTCAGCATATTGCCAACTGGCTTCACCATGGTATTTGTACCAGAGAACAGGTTTTAAACACCCTTAAGACAATGGCTGGAGTTGTTGATAAACAGAATTCGCTAGATGCTACCTACACCGACATGAGCACCAATTTTGACAACAATGTGGCTTTTCAAGCTGCCTGCGATCTTGTTTTCAAGGGTGCAGATCAGCCCAATGGTTATACAGAGCCCTTATTGCATAGGTACCGCGCTGTTGTAAAAGGGAGTATTAAATGAAATCAACGCCAGATCTGTGTGATGAATTTCCACACCTCGTACAGGTCATGAAACCAATTTTACACAACTTCGGTGGCAGGGAGCAGTTTTATGGGCCAATTGTCACGCTCAACTGCCCTGAGGATAATTCAAAAGTAAAAGAACTCTTAGACACGCCGGGAGATAGTCGCATACTGGTGGTGCAGGGTGGAGCAAGCGAGCGCTGTGCCTATTTGGGTGATAAGTTAGCAGCTAAAGCATCGGCTAACGGTTGGTCGGGCGTAGTGATTAACGGATTTATACGTGATATTGATGAAATTAGAAAGACAGATATTGGTGTTCAGGCTTTAGGAACTTATCCAGTTAAAACCGAAAAAAAAGGCCTTGGGCATGTTAATACACCGGTTGAATTTGCTGGCATCCTGTTTAACCCCGGTGACTATTTATATGCAGATAACAATGGTATCGTAGTCTCAAAACAGCGCTTGCTGTAACGCTGCGAATCGGGCAGCGACAATAGCGCAGTAACTCTAAACTAAGCTTTGTGAAACACTTTGTATGAGAATCCTAATCCCATTAATTGTTTATATCTTGCTCGGCGTCAGTTCAGTTCATGCTAAAAGTAGTTTTTACCTTGATTCTGAGTCTCGCTTTCATCCTGTGATAGGCGATAAGGGCATGGTAGTGTCTCAGGAAGCAATTGCCAGTAGAGTGGGAGCAGACATACTAGCAGCTGGGGGAAACGCCGTAGATGCAGCGGTAGCGACTGGATTCGCGTTGGCGGTAACACTGCCTAGAGCCGGGAATATTGGTGGCGGCGGGTTTATGCTAATTTATCTTGCGCAGCAGGGTAAAACTATCGCTATTGATTACAGAGAGATGGCCCCAGCGGCAGCCCACAAGGATATGTTTTTAAATGCTGAAGGTGATGTCGATAATGTTAAAGCAAGATATAGTGCGCAATCATCGGGAGTACCTGGCACTGTTGCTGGATTTGTCTATGCCCTTGAAAAATATGGTCGATTGTCATTAGAAGATGTCATTAAACCTGCTATTAAACTAGCCAGACTCGGTTTTAAAGTGAGTCCAGACCTATCGGATTCCCTGCGCTCTCGGCAAGAGAGATTAAGAAAACACATCACAACAAATGATTACTTTTACAAATCAGATGGTGGGTTTTATCTGCCAGGAGATACATTATCACAGCCGGACTTGGGAGCAACGCTAGCGCGAATAGGGGCTTACGGCGCAGATGGCTTTTACAAGGGAAAAACAGCCAAATTAATAGTGGATCAAATGCGGCGCTCTGGCGGACTTATCACCCACAAGGATCTTGATAATTACAAGGTTATTGAACGAGAGCCAGTCTGTGGTAACTACAGATCAGTCAGCCTTTGCGCAATGCCTCCACCCTCATCGGGTGGAACACACTTAGTCCAAATGTTAAATACACTTGAAAATTGGACGCTGGCAGATTATCCGCACAATAGTGCAGCCCATCTGCACCTTATGATTGAAGCCATGCGTCAAGCCTATGCCGATCGCAGTCTCTATCTTGGTGACCCTGATTTTGTTAAAGTGCCCGTAGCAGAACTTACAAGTAAGCAATATGCCAAAAGGTTAAGTTCACAGATTGACCTTAAGACAGCCCGTGCCTCGGCGGATATATCCCCCAATTTAAACCTACCTGATCTTAAACAAAAACAGGAAAGCGAAGAGACCACCCATTTCTCTGTATGGGATAAAGAGGGAAATGTAGTGAGCAACACCTATACCCTGAATTTTTCCTATGGGAGTGGCATAGCAGTAGGTGGTGCAGGGTTCTTGTTGAACAACGAAATGGATGATTTTTCCGCCAAAGAGGGCTCTCAAAATGGATATGGTCTGGTGGGAGGAACTGCCAACGCTATACAAGCCTTTAAGAGACCTCTTTCTTCTATGACGCCAACTATTGTGTTTGACGAAAAGGGAGCTCCTATGTTGGCAACCGGTAGCCCCGGCGGCAGTACTATCATCACAATTGTTCTGCAGATGATCGTGAATATGGTCGACTACGAAATGGGTGTTGCAGAGGCTACTGCAGCGCCTAGAATTCACCATCAATGGTTACCAGATGTAGTGTATTTTGAGGAAGGTATTTCCTCGGACACCCTCAATATCCTGCGTCAAAAGGGACATCTTACCAATTCTAAGCCCAGCATTATTGGAGCTACACAAAGTATAAGCAGGGAACGTGGACGACTATCTGGAGCCACTGATCCGCGTCGTCATGGGGCAGCCGTAGCCTTAGAGTAGGCCCCCTAAGCTTCAGTAAGGCTCTCCATTCTTAAAATAAGTGGGCGGTTTTTTGCCGGCTAGCTCAATGTGTGCACATCGCGATTCGCCGGTTATATCAGTCAGATGAGGATACTTAGGTCTTGTCATGTAACTTGCAAACCATTGCATGAGAGCATCATCATTAAGGCTTTCGTTAATTAGATCCCTGATCTGCCTAATGTACGCTTTGGGTATAGCCTGATCGACCATTTGTGGTTGCAATGGTGGATCTTTAAGGTAATCCGATAGCTTGTTTTGGCTGATTAACTCCGTAGTGAGATCATCTAGGATCTCTGCTGCTGAAGGCGCTCTAAAACCAATAGAAAAAGTTGTACATGAGCCAATGGCTACACCGTAGTGGCTGTAATGGGGAGGCAGATAAAGCATATCTCCTGACTCTACGATCCACTCGTTATTGAAATTACAGTCAGCGAGTATACGCAAATCATTATGTGGAATAAGAGGACTAGCTTTGTCGCACATATCCCCAACGGACCACTTGCGTCGACCAGCACCCTGTATCAAGAATACGTCATAGTTATCAAAGTGAGGGCCAACACTGCCACCATCGGTTGCATAGCTAACCATAATGTCATCGATGCGCCATGCAGGTAGAAAACTGAAGCTGTTTAGTAATTCAGCCACTTCTGGAACCCACAGATTGACGGCCTGCACTAGTAATGTCCAATCACGATCGCCCAACTGCTGAAATCGCTGTTCACTGAAAGGACCATGCTCAACGTTCCAGTTATCACCAATAACCAGACGAGATTCAATCCCTTCCTCCAAAGATAAACCGGCCAGTTCATTACCATCTATGGGAGGAGAAAAATCCC
>CAXEWB010000332.1:0-1651 GCA_963999835.1 uncultured Cellvibrionales bacterium
ATCAAGTGGGCGCAGGCACCCAAGAATATACAGTTTCAAATGCAAATCCCCTTGAAATATTTATTGGTAATGGCTACAATACCCCTTTTATCCTCCCCTCCACAAACACCGCCTCTGCTAGCAGCAGTAAAGGCTATATCATCCAATCTGACAAAGCAGTCTATGTCTCAGTGCGTTTGAGTGGTGGTGCCAACCAAAGCCAAGCGGGTTCATTGGTGTCTAAGGGCCTGTCTGGGCTCGGTAAAACCTTTAGAGTTGGGACGTTTACGAATCTAAAACCATTTACCTCCAATAATTTGGATTATTTAAATTTTGTTTCGGTCATGGCCACCGAAAACAACACTCAAATCGATTTTTCTGACTTTGCAGCCGGGGTAATTATTGAAAACAACACCCCGCTTTCAACAATTTTAAATGCGGGGGAGTCCTATGTGATCGCCTTAAATCCAGCCCTCACTACTGCTAATAGAGACGGTCTTATTGGGGTACTAGTCACCTCCAATAAGGACATTGTAGTCAATTGTGGTTCTTTTAATGGTAGCAATTATATTGATAATTGGCGTGATGCTGGCTTTGATCAAATTGCGCCATTACAAACCATTGCTGTTGAAGGTCAAGCCCATAGTGAGTATATCTTTGTACGCGCCAATGGATTTGACGGCATTGAAAGGCCCTTATTGGTGGCGCATTACGACAATACTGAGATTTGGATCAATGGGGATTCTAGCTCAGGTAACTTGCTGACAACTCTCAATGCAGGTGAGTACCTCAGTATTGATGGGAATAACTTTAGTACCCAATCTTTAACTGGCTCAAACCCTGGTGGGAATTTATATGTTTGGACTTCTAAAACCACCTTTGCATATCAGGGTGTAGGTGGAAAAAACAGCAGTGCTAATCAAGTACTGTTCTTTGTTCCCCCTCTGAATTGTAAAGCCCCGCGCTATATTGATAATATTCCATTAATACAGTCTTCAGGATCAGGTGGTATAAATTTAACAGGCGGTATTATGATTATTGCTGAAGAAGGAGCATTGGTTAATGTTAATGGGGTTCCAACCACTACTACTCCCCAAGCAGTTGTTGGAAACTTAAACTACGTGACATATTTATTAAACGAGCTTTCTGGCAATGTAAGCGTTTCATCAACAGGGGAAATTTATGTCTCATATTTTGGTACCTTAAACGCAGCGACTTTAGGTGGATTTTACTCAGGTTTTATTTACAAACCTGAAATCACTTTAAACCCTATTGATGCCTCTGTTCAAGAATTATGCATTCCTCATGTTGAGTTGAGTTTGGGCAGTAGAGATAGCTTTGATGTCTATCAATGGTTTTTCAATGGCAATTCAATTCCCGGCGCCAACTCTGAAACGTTTATTCCCAACAGTCCAGGATTTTATCAATGCGAGGGATTCATATTAGATTGCTCATCTGTTTTATCTGATAACATTCCTGTTAGCGTCTGTGCAAGTGATTATGATGGTGATGGTGTCAATGATAACTTAGATCTCGATCTTGACAATGACGGAATTTTAAATGTTTTGGAGTCTGATTGCAATTACAACTTTGATCTTACAGCCAATTTAGGCCCCTATTTCACGTCTACTGTTACTGTGAGTAATACCAATACCGAAGCAGTTCCATTTCA
>CAXEWB010000333.1:0-3524 GCA_963999835.1 uncultured Cellvibrionales bacterium
CAAGGGCTTGAGCCCTACCCCGACTTCAGTACATGGGAAACATTCACAGAAAATCAAGATGAAGAATCCGATGATAGCACGCCTATAGCAGAGTCGGATCCTATGCTCAGCGAGGCTGCCCATATTTTAAGCAATCAAATTCATCTACTTTCACAAAATAACTCTGACATAAGTGAAATGCACAAAACAGCACAAAACAGCACAAAAGACTATTCAATGACAGATCAAATATTCAAAATAATGTCATTTAACGTCAATGGTTTACGATCAAGACTTGATCAATTATCTAACGTTATTGAATACCATCAACCTGATTTGATTGGCTTGCAAGAAACCAAGGTAAGCGATGAGGAATTCCCTCACGATGCGATAACGTCGATGGGCTATAAGGCCAATACCTATGGGCAGAAAGGCCATTATGGCGTTGCCTTGTTGAGTAAAGATAGGGCTCAGTCAACCCAATTTGGTTTTCCATCTGATAGTAAAGATAGCCAGCGACGTATGATTCACGGCCGATATAAAGTCAACGATAAAACCCTACACCTGATAAATTGTTATTTTCCCCAGGGCGAGGGGCGTCATCATCCGAGCAAATTCCCCGCCAAAGAAAAATTTTATGCTGATTTGCTTGATTATCTAAACAGTAACTTTAATTCTGATGACCTAGTCATTGTTCTTGGTGATATGAACGTTGCACCAGAAAATATTGATGTAGGTATAAAGCCTGAAAATGCACGGCGCTGGCTTAAAACAGGCAAGTGTGCATTTCTACCAGAGGAGCGAGAATGGCTTAAGGCCCTACTCGATTGGGGGTTAATTGATACCTACAGAGTGAATAATCCTGACAACCATTTGGCATATAGCTGGTTTGATTACCGCAGTCGCGGTTTTGAACAAAACCCAAAAAGAGGCCTTAGAATTGATCTTATTTTGGCTTCAAGGGCAACATCATCCTATATGTCTAGCACCGGCATAGATTTTGAAGCTAGAGCACAGCATAAACCCTCCGATCACTGCCCCATATGGCTTGATCTAAATTTATAGGTCAACTTTTTTCTACGACATGCGTTAAAAACTTTAATTGGTAACAGTTAGACATTGCTTGCGCTGACACTGTCGCCATGTATAAATTCTAGGGCAATTTATGTCGGATAACATCAAACAGCAAAAAGATTCATCCGAGTTGGCAATAGATTCAATGGAGGGGTTTTTAAAGTCCGTAGAACGGAGAGCATTGCAAATGAGCAAAATAGCAACTGGTGATCCTGAGGTTGCAATGGATTTAGTACAAGACACAATGTTAAAACTGGTGGAGAAGTATTCATCTAAGCCACCACAGGAGTGGCGGCCTTTATTCTATCGCATACTTAATAATAAAATTACTGACTTCTATAGGCGTAATGCAGTTAATATTAGATTATTTGCTGATAATTTATCAATCCATGATGGCGATAAGGATACTTCAGAGACTATTGTTGCAACGGCCCAACCTGTTCATAATCCGGATTATCAAGCTCAGAGTGATCAACGCATTGAACGGTTAATTAAATCACTTTATAGATTACCTGCTAGGCAGCAACAGGCATTTATGCTCCGATGCTGGGAGGGCATGAGCACAATGCAGACAGCTCAAGTAATGAACTGCTCCCAGAGTAGTGTAAAAACGCATTATTCAAGAGCGCTTCAGGCTTTGAGAGATAGATTGGAGGAATATAGGGATGACTGATGACCATGATAGATTAGATAGAGTGCAACAAGATCTCATCAGTATTGAGGATAGTCTTAGCTCAAGGGAGATATTTCGACTGCAACAGGCTCGAAATAAAGCGCTCTCTCAGCAGGCGTTTGTACCCACCAAAGCGATATCTTTTTGGCCGGGCCTTAGTGCAATTCTAGCTTCTTCGCTTCTGTTAGCTGTATTTTTCTTCGAAGACAATATGGATCAACTACAGCAAGACAATGATAGATATGATTCTATAATTGATTTGGCAGCATATCTAAGCGAGGATGACGACGAATTAGATGTTTATTACTGGCTTATCGAGAACGAGGAAGATTTAGACATGTTGTATGGATACATTTCGGACTGATAAGTAAAAGGCTCCAAACGGAGCCTTTTAATCAATACCGCCTGAGCTTGGTCTATAGACTGGCTTCAAACTCAGGTAATACAGTAAATAGATCAGACACTAACCCGTAGTCGGCAACTGAAAAAATAGGCGCTTCTTCGTCCTTATTGACCGCTACAATGACTTTGCTGTCCTTCATGCCCGCTAGATGCTGAATGGCACCAGAGATACCTACGGCTATATAGAGGTCTGGTGCCACGATCTTACCCGTTTGTCCAACTTGCATATCGTTGGGTACAAAACCCGCATCCACTGCAGCCCGAGATGCACCAACAGCAGCACCTAGTCTGTCTGCAATACTATAAAGCAAGTCGAAGTTCTCTCCATTACCCATACCTCGACCACCCGAGATAACAATACTGGCAGCAGTGAGTTCAGGGCGGTCAGATTCAGCCATTTCCTCACCAACAAAAGAGGAAGTCTGCTGGTTATGGGAAGAATCTACGGATTCAATACTGGCAGAACCACCCTCCCCTGATGCGGCATCAAAGGCCGTTCCTCGTACTGTGAGAACTTTAATGGCATCGCTGGACTGAACAGTAGCAATCACATTACCCGCATATATTGGACGTTTAAATGTATCCTCACTGAGTATGGCGCTGATATCTGAAATTGCCTGCACATCTAAAAAGGCTGCTACACAGGGCATAATATTTTTTGCCGTTGTAGTAGCAGTGGCGAGAATATGACTGTAGGAAGAGGCCATTTCGGCTATCAAAGGCGCAACATTTTCTGCTAAAAAGTGCCCATAGGCGGGGTTGTCAGCAATGATTACCTTGTTGACACCAGCAACTTTGGCCGCTTGCTCTACAACGGCCTGACAGCCCTCACCAGCGACCATTATATCTATGTCACCCCCTATTTGTTGGGCGGCAGTGACGGAATTTAGTGTGGCTGCATTTAATTGCCCATTGTCGTGTTCAGCGATAACTAGAGTACTCATGAGATCACCTTTGCTTCATTTTTCAATTTGTCGACCAGTTGGGCTACGTCTTCCACTATGATGCCGGCTTCCCTTTGGGCAGGGAGCTCAACACTCAAAAGCTTCACTCTGGGAGCCATATCAACACCGAGATCTTCTGGGGTCGTTGTATCCAGAGGTTTTTTCTTTGCTTTCATAATGTTTGGCAATGACGCATAGCGGGGCTCATTAAGACGCAGGTCTGATGTCACGATTGCAGGCAGAGTTAGGGATAGAGTCTGTAATCCACCATCCACTTCCCTAGTAACCTTGGCACTTCCGTCTTCAATTATAAGCTCAGAGGCGAAAGTAGCCTGTGGGAGACCACTCAGCGCTGCGAGCATTTGCCCGGTCTGATTATTGTCGCCATCAATTGCCTGCTTACCCATTAATACCAAGTCTGGGCTCTCGGAGTCGACGATAGCCTTTAAGCA
>CAXEWB010000334.1:0-1611 GCA_963999835.1 uncultured Cellvibrionales bacterium
AAAGCTGGCTTTGAGACTCTGACAGATGCTGGCTATGCACCTGAAATGGCCTATTTTGAATGTCTGCATGAACTTAAACTAATTGTTGATCTAATGTATCAAGGCGGCATTGCCAATATGAACTACTCTATATCCAACAATGCTGAATACGGCGAGTATGTCACTGGACCTAAGGTGATCAATGATGAGTCTCGTGCTGCCATGCGCACTGCACTAAAAGATATACAGAATGGCGAATACGCGAAAAAATTTATCTCTGAGGGTGCTCTAAACTATCCCTCCATGACTGCCTATCGTCGAAATAATGCTGCTCATCCGATTGAGCAAGTAGGTGCTGAATTGCGCGCTATGATGCCTTGGATCACTAAAAATGCCCTAGTTGACAAGGGTAAAAATTAGTCCCATATAACTATGGATCTAGCATTTACGGCCCTTTCGAGGGCCGTTTTATGCTGAGTCGTGGACCAAAATTAACCTGTTGGTGTTAAGAGTGAGCGAAATTTTCCAATATTCTAGGCAGGTTCCTCTTGAGGGCGGTATTAACTGCCGTGATTTGGGAGGCTATATCAATGCGCAGGGTAAAACTGTCAAATGGCGTCAATTATTTCGCTGTGGCCATTTGGCGCAACTTACCGACAGTGATCTTGATACCCTGCAAAAGTTCAATGTCTGTCAAGTGCATGATTTTCGTCGAGTAGAGGAACAGCAGCAATCCCCAAGCCGTCCTATGTTGGCAAAGGTTGTCAATGATTATCAGATTTCTATCGGAGATATATCAAGATTCTGGGAGTTTTTGAAAGATGGTCTATTGACCGACCAGTCCTCTCATCAGTTGGTTGTTAATTCATATAAAAATTGTATAGAAACTGTGATTCCTGCTTTTGGTCGCTTTATGCGTGCATTGGTGGACGATAAAAATGGGGCTCATCTTTTTCACTGTTCTGCAGGAAAAGATCGCACCGGCATGGCCGCAGCCTTGATACTCGGTGCTCTAGACGTGCCGCGCGAAACAATAATCGCTGACTATATGTTGACCCTCGATTATTATAATTCAGATAAATTAATGGATATCATTGAGGGGCATCTACGCGATGCTAAGGTTGAAACCTGGCATCGGTCATGGTTAAAACCCTACAGTTCAGTCCATGCTGACAATATCATTGCCTTCCTAGATGCGATTAATCAGGGCTATGGTGATGTTAAAAATTACCTTACTAAAGGGTTGGGGTTATCGAGTAAAGATCTATTAATTTTGCAGGAGAGGTATTTGCAGGCCTAATCACTTATAATCTCGCTTAATAATTAAGAGTTCAACTATGAAAAGTCCTAAGAGTGCACAAAAGATTGTCAACTTGAAGCGTTCTAATCAGATTAAGGACAGCGCAGGTAAACCAGCTAAAAAGGGGATATACCTACTGCCTAATGTACTGACTACGGGTGCGCTTTTTGCCGGATTCTACGCGGTTGTATTGGGTTTTGCCGGAAATTATGAGCTGGCTGTGGTTGCCATTTTCACCGCCATGTTTTTTGATGGTTTGGACGGCCGAGTAGCTCGTCTAACCAATACCCAGAGTGATTTTGGTGTGCAATATGATAGCCTCTCGGATATGG